>JAAZKT010000089.1 GCA_012799695.1 Clostridiaceae bacterium | reverse complement strand
GATTATTTGTTTTCAGGATAGCGCTCGAGCGCTTCTTGGAGGAACGCGTTGCCCTCAAAATAATTGATGCGCATGGCGGCGCGGACGCGCGCGACGGTTCGGTTCGCCTTTTCGTTCGCGATTTTCGTCGATTCCTCGAGGTATGCGATCACTTCGGGGAGTCGAGATTCCCAGTAATTGCGGCGTTCGCGAATCGGCACAAGCAAGTCTTCTAGGACGTTGATGAGGAATCGCTTGACCTTGACGTCGCCCAGACCGCCGCGGCGGTAATGCGCCTTTAACGCGTCGAGATCCTCGTATTCGGGCAGGAACCGCGCGAAATGCTCAGTCTTAGAGAATGCGTCGAGGTAGGTGAAGACGGGGTTTCCCTCTACGGTGCCCGGATCTTCCACGCGCAGGTGGTTCGGATCGGTAAACATCGACATGACTTTTTTTCTCACGTCTTCAGGCGGGTCGGTCAGGTAGATGCAGTTGCCGAGCGACTTGCTCATTTTGGCGGAGCCGTCGAGTCCGGGGAGGCGCATGCCTGCTTCCGTTTCCGGCAAGAGGGCTTTCGGCATGACGAGCGTTTCACCGTAGACCGTATTAAACTTGTGCACAATCTCGGCACACTGTTCAAGCATGGGGAGCTGATCCTCGCCTACGGGCACGACCGTCGCGTCAAACGCCGTGATGTCGGCCGCCTGGCTGATCGGGTAGTTGAAAAAACCGACGGGAATGCTCGATCCGAAACCTCTCATTTGAATTTCCGTCTTGACGGTCGGGTTGCGTTGCAGCCTAGCGACCGTGACGAGGTTCGTATAATAGAAACAGAGCTCCGTGAGAGCCGGGACGCCGGATTGAATGAAGAGCGCCGTTTTCTCGGGATCGAGTCCGGCGGAAAGGTTGTCCAGAGCGACTTCGAGGACGTTTTCCCGTATCTTATCAGGATTTTCGGCATTGTCGGTCAGCGCCTGAGCATCGGCGATCATGATGTAAATCTCATCGAAAGCACCGGAATTTTGGAGTTCAACGCGTCTCCGCAACGACCCTACGTAATGGCCGAGATGGAGTTGCCCTGTCGGACGATCGCCGGTGAGAATAATATTCATAAACGTTTACAAGAATCCTTCCTGTTGATAATTGTTCTTTGCAATGGTGATGCTTGTCTCAAAGATTAACACATTCGCTTGACAAAGGGTCGCAAGAGTCAATGATTGTGTGCTTTGAGCACCGGTCACTTAATGATGCTGTGTAAGCACATCGTCGTCGATGTCTACGATCGTGTGCTTTTATGAGCGGTCGTTCTACATTATTACGCAAATGCCGGTGATCTCCGCTTCAGGATCGTCGCATCGTCCATTCATCGCGGATTCGAAGTGCTTGTGCCGGATCGTCCGTAATCAGGGTATCGATACCCTGCCGGATGGCGAACCGCGTGACGCGAGGTGAATTCACCGTCCACAGGCGGACAGCGATGTTGTGGCGTCGACAACGGGAGACGAATCCCGGCACGAACGTGTTAGCGTAATGCGGGTGGAGCGCGTCAAGCCCGTATTCCAGTGCCGCGTTCAAAGCGCGATACGGGTGTCTCTTGAACAGAAAAGCGCAGGAGAGATCGGGCGCAAGATGCTTCATCTCCACGACGCTTTCAAGACTGAACGAAGAGATGATGACACGATCGCGGAGTTTGTATTGGTCGATGGCGTAAAGGACCTCCGACTCGATGAGAGGAAACGGGTAGACGCTGTTTTTGATCTCGATATTGACCGTGAGCGACGTCCAAGCAAACCAGCTTAGGAATTCCTCTAAAGAGGGAAACCGCTCTTCCGGCGATTCGGGGAACGCGTGACCCGCATTCAGCTCGGAAAGCTGGCGCCACGTCAAATCTTTCAAGTCGACATTCACGCCTGCCAAGCGTTCCAAGTTTTCATCGTGGCAGATGACGAGTACGCCATCCGCCGTTCTCTGAAGATCCAACTCAATTCCGTCCGCTCCAAGATCATATGCCGCGCGAAAAGCGGACATCGTGTTCTCGGGGAACTCAAGCCTGGCACCGCGATGCGCGAAGATGGCAGGCTTTGTTGTTTCTTCCGTATTACATGTTCTCAAGCGTCGACAATCCTTCTTGGTCGGTCGCTCTTACGTCCGTGACTTCCCCGTGCTTGACGAACGATGTGCAGAGTAGCGCCAAGCCGAAGCAGATAACCGCGTAGATGAATAACGTGTTGTAGTTCTGCGTCATGTCGCGAATCCAGCCGAAGAGTATGGGGCTGACGATCGAGGCGGCAAACGAGAAGAAATAGTAGTAACCCGTAAAGCGCCCAATTTTGTCATGCGATGCCAGCTCGACGACCATGGGGAGCGAGTTGATGTTGACACACGCCCAACCGATACCGGCACACGCCAAGAGTGCGATAACGACGATCTGTTTGATCATGGACGATGCGGGATTCAGCACATCGATTCCGAATACCGTCATGATGGGGTTGATGAAGACCATCGGCATCAGGAAAATCAAAAGCAGAATCAGTCCCGTGACAATCGTTTTCTTGCGACCGCGCTTACTTGCGATCATGCCGGCGGGGAGAGCGAACGCAACAAATGTCAAGGAGAACGATGTCAGCATAATGGTTGCCGTTCCCTTGTCGACATGTAGCGTATTCGTCGCGAAGAGGGTAAAGAACGTCTCAATACCGTTGTAGGCACAGAACCAGAAGAAGATCGCACCCAAGAGCAGGATAAGACTGCGTTTCTCGCCTACGGTCAGTTTCCGATCGACCCCTCCCATTTCCTTGATTTCCTTGGCGTCTTCCTGATCTTTTAAGTATGTTTCGGAAAACTCTTTTGCCGTGAGGCGTTTCGTAACTGATTCGCGCTGGGCGCGACGCCACATATCGGCGACAGGTTCTCGGACAAAAAGAATCAGACATACGAGGGCGGCGACCATGATCACGGAACCCATCCCGAACGTGAGTCTGCCGGATCCGTCCAGTTTCGCAAGGTAACCGCCTGCGAGGAAGGCGATGATGCTTCCGATTCCGCCCATTAAGTTGATGAGCCCGTTTGCCTTGCTGCGCAGCGGGCGCGGCGTGATGTCTGGCATAAGTGCGATGACGGGAGAGCGCCAGAACGACATAATTAAGTTGAAGCACACAATGAAACCCATCATGAGCCAGAGCGTTTTTGCCCAAGGAATCAAGAAGAAAAAGAGCGCCGAAAGCGGGATGCCGACCATGATCCACGGCATCCGTCGTCCGTATCGCGTAAACGTTCTATCACTAAATGTACCGACGAGCGGCTGAAAGATGATACCGAAGACGTTATCGATCGTCATGATGGCGCCGATGATCGTCGTGGAGAGCATGAAACGCTCTTCAAGAAGGACCGGCACCAAGCTGTTGTACAGGCTCCAAGCCAATGAGCTCGCTAAAAAGCCGAAACCCAAAAGCAGCGTTTTCTTATAGTCGAGTTTTCCGGTTGAGTTTGACATACACACCTCCACTTATAGCGTCTTTATGTGCTCATTGTACCAAATGACGAGTAGATGCATGGCATTAGCAAGAAGCCGATATTACGTTCATGTAAGTTTATTACTGATAAATCATTAGGGAAACAAGGGGCTGTCTAAAAACCGCTAAATAGTAGCGGGATCGATACAACATCTTTCCTTTGTGGAAACCGAGAGCGCAAAGTCCAAAAAATCGATATTAACTGCAAAACTGTGCATGGGCATCGACGTAAAGTCCAAAATGGCGAAATTAACTGCAAAACTGCGCACTAGCGTAGGCATAAAATCCAGAAAATCGATATTAACTGAAAAATTGTACACCGTTTGGAGTTTCGGGGTAAATAGCACGACCCAAAGGGAGGTTGTTCTCTTCATTGCTCTTAATGAGCGGTTTTGAGACAACCCCTTAGTAATCATGATCCAATTTTTCGGAGGTCAGTCAGACGATTTCAACGTTCCACTCTCGGATCTCGCCATCACAATTCTCTTCAATCGTTTTGAGGATGGATTGTTCAAGTTCGTGGGCACCCGCCTCCGTCAAGACAACGCCGGCGATGCCAAGGCACAGAGTCTGTTGGGCACCTTGGCAGTCCACTTCTTTGACGGAGATGCGATGGCGACGCGTCAGTCGGTCGATCAGACCGTACCTGACTTTTCGCTTATCTTTGAGCGATGTGCTCCAAGGCAGGTGGAGCACGACTTCAATCACGAGCACATGCATGGCGCCGTTAATCCTTTCCCGGAGTATTGCATGTTTCCAGTTCATACTCCAACGTGACGAGGAAGGCGATCGCATCGGAATCGACGATACGCCCTTCAACGGACAGTCGGTTGTCGTTTTCCGGGTCGGGGATTACATAGAACACCAGTTTGTCAAAGAGTTTGGCTTCGTTTACGAACTGGATGTGGAGTTTGCGCACGACAAGTTCCTCTTTTAACGGGTCAATCGCGAGATGTGTGCCTGCGGCGTCGATGGCGAGTCCCACGTAGTAAGAACTGTGTAGATGCGTGTTCGTGTCAAGGCCACCAAGCTGTACCTGGTAGCGCATCACTTCACGTTCATCGGAGTTGTCGAGAACCGATTTTAGGCGCGGGATATTCTCCATGTTGGCGACAGCGGGATCGTTCACCGTTGCCATTTTTTCGAGGTCGACGACGGACGACGGACGCATCGGCCTGTGGTCATTGAGCGTACACAAGATCCATTCAGAAGAAGCCGCCCCGAAAAAGTTGGCTTCATCGATGGAATTTCGGTAATAACGATTTTCACGGAACAGTCGGACGCCGCGCGATCCTCGCGGCCACGTGTCGACCACGAGTATGTCTTCTGCTTTTGGGAGTTCTCCGGTAAAAGAGAATGTGTTAGCGAGGAGTATCCAGCAGAAACCGCGCTCGCGAATGTCATCAGACTTGCCGTCGAATCGCGCGCAACTGTGGTCGTCGCTGTCTTGCGCGAGAGCCATTAAACGGTGCAGGTGCACGTGGCGTTGCGGATTGCAGTCTTGGTATAAAATTCTGTAGCGTGCGATCGTGTGGCCGTTGTCTAAATGAGTCAGCTGTTCCGGTAAGAGCATAAAATGCTTACGTCCTTTCTGGTAGATATACCCCCTGTTTCGCAAGTATCGCCATTTCAAGGCAGAGCTAAACGTAAGCTTTAGCGTATCATCAGATTGCGTCGCCATTGTGACGAAAAGACGTTTTTTCGCCACATTAATAACTTCGTCACAATTGAGTGAGATAATATCATCTGCGCGATGAGCTTTTCCATACAAGCGCTAGCAGTACATATCATGCACAGATCTGATACATGTGAAATGGCTAGTGCCCTTTCGAATCAGCGGAAAGAACGAAACGGCGGGTGAGCTCTTCTCTGTAAGGAGGTTGAAGTAATGTTTGACATAAATAAAAATGCTGAGGCGTTGCGGAAAAATCCGGGATATCGAACGATTTTCAGGATGGCAGCCGAGTTTGGTGAAGGGGACGTCATGGAGATGTACACCGACGGAGGCGTTGTAAAGATCACATACCCGGAATTTCTCGGAATGGTCGACGAGACGACACGCCGGCTTTCGGCGTTCTTCGAGACGAGCGATATGAAGCAGGCGGTAGAGAGGAAAGAGCGTGAGCTCGATCCGGACGATCCCGGCAGGCGCGGATGGGTCGGCATCAAATTGCCGAACAGCCCAACGTTCGCCTCACTGTTTTGGGCTGTGATGGCTTCCGGGCATCCAGTCGTTCTCATCGATTCACGTGCGTCCGATCCTTTGACGGATATATTGGCGAAGGAGACGGGCATTATCGCGCTGATTACGGATGAACCGCCCACGCGCGAGACACCGTATCCGATCGTGACGGCGGACAGGTTCGTTCCCGACTGGCGCGACCCTAAAGTGCTTCATGTCCACAGCAGAAAGAACGGGGACGAGGCGACCGATAAAGCGGAAGATCGACCGGATTGGGCAGGACACATCACACTCTGCACGAGCGGCACGACGGGATTGTCGCGCTGTTACGTGCACGACGACATGGGAATCACCGAGCAGTATATGTGCCTGATACCGCTGACTCAAGAGACGAATCGTTGGTCCCGTGCCGGTATCCGCGAGAAGACACTCGCATTCATCCCGTGGCACCATGTCTTCGGCATTATCGTCTGTTTTATTTTCCCGTTGGTGATGGGTAACATGATGGTGATTCCTTCGAAGCCGTCACCGGAGGCTATTGTACAGGCATGTCAGGGAAGCGGCGTGACGCAACTTGTCGCCATACCTGCTGTATGGAACGGGATCGCCCGCATTGTTAAAAAACGATTCGTCGAAGCAACCGGTAACACGGAAGAAGAGTTCGACGCCATGATTGACCTTTCTCTTTCTTACCAGCAAGCGGGCGTTGACTTGCCACCCATGGTGGCCGGTATTCTCGGCGTTATTCGCAGTCAGTTGTTCGGAGATGAATTATATCTCGGAGTCAGCGGTGGCGGATACATTCTTCCCGAGGCGCTTCGCACGATCAACGGACTCGGCTATTATCTCGTCAACGGCTACGGTATGACGGAGATCGGCATTTTCTCCGTAGTGAACAGCGAAGATGTCGAGTTCCGCCTCGACGGCAATGTCGGCCGTCCCTTTTACCGCAATTCGCTTCAAATTGCTCCGCTAGAGGGAGAGTCCGCAAAGGATAATACGGACGGACACGGAGAATTGCTCGTTCGCAATGACGTCGTCTACATTGGTACATTGAGGAACGGGCGTTTCCTGAAGCGCGACCGCAACGAATGGTTCCGGACAGGTGACATCGGACGCTATCAAGATGGAAAGGTTTACCTAGACGGACGCGTGAAAGATATCATCCTGAAAGCCGACGGTGAGAATCTCTATCCCGATGAGCTGGAGGGCGTATACGAAACGATTCCGGGCGTACAGCGACTTGTCATCTTCGGTCTATCCGATGGCCATTACGACGAAGTGGCACTCATGGTCGAGACCGTTCCAGGCGCCGACCCTCACACGCTGGCGGAGGTCGTTGTCGACATCAATGCCAAGGTCCCGATGAACCATCAAGTTCAGAGATTTTTTGTATCGGATAAACCGCTAGAGCTTTCCGCTTCGGCAAAAGTGCGCAGAGGTCCTATCGCCGACGCTGTTGCGAAGGGTGAATGGCCGATGCGTGAATACCCTCTGACGTCTCAACAAGTTGTCGCCGACGAAGAGATACTGACAGAAGTCGAAAAACAGATCTCCACATATTTTATTCCGGAACTTGCCGCAGATCCCGCCTTCTTTGAAGTGCGTAGGGCGGTCCAAGAGATGATTGCCGAGATATTGACGCTCCCCCTTGAACAGATCAAGCCGACATCATGGTTTGCGCAAGACCTAGGCGGCGACAGCCTGCAAAGCATTTCACTTCTCACGTACGCGGAAGAAAAATACGCATTGAGAATCGATGAGCGACTCTTTAACCGAGATTTGACGGTCAATGATATCGCGGCGCTCGTCTACAGAAGAATCGGCGGCGAGTTCGCCGATGAGTCGCGCCCCGTCGATGGCGCATCGGAGGACAAGCCGGTTCAGCGCATCAAAACCTTTGAGGAAACACCGGAATATCTGGCATTTAAGGCGCGTCGCGATTCGCTCGCGTCGGCCGTCGAAATGTTTGGGAATCCATATTTTGTCGCACAGGACTCATCGCTCCGCGATGTTTCCTACATCGGCGACAAGAAGATGATCAATTTCGCCTCCTATAACTATGTCGGCATGTCGGGCGACCCGGAGGTAAACGAAGCGGCGATCGAAGCCGTCAAACAATACGGGACATCCGCCAGCGGCAGTCGGTTGTTGGCAGGCGAAAAAACGGTTCACCAAGAATTGGAGCGAAAGCTCGCGAACTGGAAGGGAACGGAGGATGCGATCGTACTCGTGGGAGGCCACTCTACGAACGTCACCTTCATCGGCAACTTCTGTTCGGAGAACGACCTCATCCTGTACGACGTGTTAATCCACAACTCGATTACGGAAGGTATCCGTATGTCGCTCGCCGATGCAAGACCCTTCCCGCACAACGACTACCGCGCTCTCGAAAACATTCTTGAGAATCGTCGCGATCGCTACGAGAAAGTTCTGATCGTCATAGAAGGCGCCTATAGTATGGACGGCGATGTCGCACCCGTTCCCGAGTTTGTCCGAATCAAAAAAGAATATAACTGTTTCCTGATGGTCGATGAAGCGCACTCGATGCTGGTTCTCGGCGAATCGGGCCGCGGCGTGGACGAGCATTTCGGCATTGACCCGAAAGATATCGACATCCACATGGGCACGCTGTCTAAAGGATTCGGAACGTGTGGCGGCTATCTGGCGGGAAGTCACAATCTTATCGAGTACCTCCGTTACAATTTGCCTGGCTTCGTCTTTTCTGTCGGCATCAGCCCGCCGCTCGCCGCAGCCGTCGTCAAAGCGATTGAGATTATGGAGCGCGATAACAGCCGCATCAATAGGTTGCACCGGAACATCGCTATTTTCATGCGTGAGGCGGAGCGACACGGCTTTGACACTTGTCTTGCCGGCGAGACGGCCGTCACGCCGATTATGATCGGATCGGATGAGCTTGCGTTCATGCTTTCGAAGCAACTCGAAGAAGACGGTATTATTGTGCCGCCCGCCGTGTTCCCGGCAGTTGCACGCGGTCAAGCGAGACTTCGTTTCTGCTTGACAAGCGAACACACGGAGGAGCAAATTGTATATGCGCTTGAAAGGCTCCAGGAACGTTTGCAGCCTTTCTTGGATCAGTAGAAGTAAAATAGACTCGCGAAACTGTACGATAAATCGGCTGACAAGTACAAGCAGTGGTGAGAGGTTGCGCACAACCTTGTGCCATATAAGCAATAAGACGGCTGGCAAGTACAGGCAATGGTTTGAAGATTCTCCGTTCGTTTTTTGGGGCGGAAGTCAAGGACGGATTTGGCGGAGGCGTTTTCGTCACGATCCGAGCAGGTAAAAGAGAATGAAAAAAGAAGCGACCTATGCCATTTACTGGTTTTTCTCTCTCGCCCCTTTTCTGACGGCAATTCCGCTTTTCTTCCTCATGCCGGAAAAGGTTCCTGCTCGCATCCTTGCGTTTACCGTGATTGAACGTCTGGGGACGCGATGGGAGCTGTTCCTTATACCGTTGAGTTGGTTGATCGCCTCCGTAATCCTAGACGTTATTTTTCGCATGATTGAAAGAACATCCGGCGCCGTATTGCCTATGCGGATGGTCGTGACGCGCATTCTCATGGCGCTTATTTTCTGCACGCTCGCCATCTATATGGAGTTGATTCTCTATCGCACGGCGATGATCTATATCTGAACGATAAGCGCGCTTAAAGCCTGCTTGCGAATTTGATCAATGATCGAACCTCGGGCTGGATTTTCCTGTTTGAGGTTAACGTGTCAACCGCCGTCATCCTTGAGCGAAGACACTCGAAGAAACGGACATGGGTGATTCTTTATTTCTCAGCGGGAAATGAAGTCAAGTCGCGAATTACTTCAGAGGCGAGGAGAAACCCTGCGACAGGCGGGACGAAGGGGACGCTCCCGATTGTTCTGTTTTCAACCCCGATCGGCGTGACGGGCGGTTCTTCGGAAAAGACGACTTTAACGTGTTCAATATCTCTCTTCCGTAATTCGCGCCGGACGATTCGAGCGAGAGGGTCGGTGTGTGTCTCGGACAAATCGGCAATTTTCAAACGCGTCGGGTCGAGTCGATTGCCCGTGCCCATGGAGACGATGATGGGGATCCACAGAGCCTCCGCAGTGGCGATCAAGTCGATTTTCGCCGAAAGTGAATCGATGGCGTCGATGACGTAGTCGATCGGAGCGAAACGACGAAGAACATCGCCAATCTCTCCCGCCAGAAGGGGCTCATCCATTGTGTCGACGATCAGTCGACTATTGATGTCGTAGAGGCGGCATCGCGCGACCTGGCACTTCGGTAGTCCCACCGTGCTCTCAAGCGCAAAGAGCTGTCGGTTGAGATTCGAGGGCGTAACGACATCGCCGTCGATGAGAATTAACCTTCCCACGCCGGCTCTCGCCAGCGCCTCAGCCGCCCACGAACCGACGCCCCCAAGCCCCGCGACGAGAACGCTCTTCTGAGAGAGCGTCTCGACGGCTTTATCGGATAGAAGTGCACGCGTGCGGTCGAAGCGTGATTCTGTTAACACTGAATAAGTCTCCTCATTGTAATGACTATACGGGTGCAAATATAGAAGTACCCTCTCCCGATTATTCTAATACATGAACGGCAAGGGTTTTACTTGCGGCTAAAAACCTTCATGATGATACAAGAATGGGCAAAGGAATTCATTCATACGACTCATCTCTTATGAAAGCCAGCGTATGAAATTAGCATTAATTGGGGCAGTTTTCTGAGTGGAAATAGGCACATCACAGAAGATGTCGATAAATCCCATTTCGGAGATAGGTGACATAGCTAATTTCATTTCATCAAATTAATAAATGTTACCAAGCTCTTCTGACGTTAACTTCGTTACTAACTGCGATCTGTACTTCTCTACTTCAGGTATGCGTCTTCCTGTCATACGATGGCAGTCCGTGCCCAAAAACTGTACATATCCCTGTTTGATGTACTTCAGGAATCTTTGTTTTGCCATCAAGCCTGCATCTAAGAAATCCAAGTTAAGTTGCATATAAACACCTAGGTTTGCAAACTGCTTAAAAACCTTTCCTTTCAACATGAAAGGATATCGATCAATGTGCGCTAGGACTATTTTGACAGGATACCTAGAGTAGATCTCTTCAATCAATCTCAGTTCACGCTCCGGCGTCGACTTCGGCGAAGACATTTCAAGCAGAAGAAAATCCGTTCCCTCAATACAGAGGTCGTTCAAGTTGGCATAGTTAAAAATAGCGGGAATAGCGTAGACCTCCGCTCCTAGCCGGTGTTTCATACCGTAACGATCTAGGATCGGCTTTAGCAGTCGGTACGATTCCGTTCTTCTACTTAGGAATTTATCAACTGCTTCCTTGTGTGAGTAATAGTGGGGTGTTAGATATACTTCTTCAATTCCCTGTTCGCTGAGAGCGCGAATCATTTGCTCGGACTCTTCGACACTTCTTGCGCCATCGTCCATGCTAGGTAAAAGGTGCGTGTGGGAATCAATAAAAATGAAAAACTGCATCCTTTTCTATTGTTCCTTTATCAAGAGTCGCTCGTGTCCCCCTCAGTTCCATAACCATAACTGTAACCGTAGCCATAGCCATAGCCCTGTTTAGAAAAATCGACGTCATTTAATATGGTCCCCAGAATGGTTGCTTGAGCCTTCTCCAAGGTCTCTATTGTCTGTTTCAATGCCGGCTTTGTCGACTGCCCCGCCCTTGTCACAATGACGACACCGTCTGTGTGTGCGGCAAAGGAGCAGGCATCTGTCACCTGTAAGACCGGTGGCGTGTCGATGATGATGTAATCGAACTGCTTTCTTAGCATCCTAAGAAAGCTCCGAAACAGCTTGCCCGACAAGAAGACTGTAGAATTCGGCACCCTTGTGCCACTCGTCATCACATGGAAATTTTCTTTTTGGTTATAAAAACAGGATTCGGGAAAGGTATTTTTGTTTGAAAGAAAGTCAGTTAGCCCCGGTTTGTTTGGAACGTTCAAGTAGCGGTGTAGCTTTGGAGCGTGCAAATCACAGTCTACGACAATTACCTTGTTCTCTTGGATGTTGCCAAAAGCTCTAGCCAAATTGATGGAACAAAAGGTTTTTCCCTCACTCTGTAAGCCACTCGTAATGACGAAGACCTTTCCGTTGTCGGCATCTTTGATGATGGAATAGTCAATATTGATCCTTGCACTATTAAAGTGCTCTCGAACCAGATCCCTGTTTTCGTTGACAAGCTCTATTTTTTGTCTGCTAGCAGGATCGCGTCTTCTTGCTTTCAGTTTGTTGTTCTTCGCCATTCTCTTGATTCCTATCCCTCTTATCAGCTAATCTTCGGCACAACACCGATGATCGTAATGTCAAAATTCTTCGTAATGTCTTCTTCTGTCCTGATTTTAATGTTGAACATGTCGATTATGATCGCCAGCATGGAGCCTAAAAAAAGACCGAGGATGAGTCCCAAGGCTGTGTTG
Source organism: Clostridiaceae bacterium (assembly GCA_012799695.1). Lineage (GTDB taxonomy): Bacteria > Bacillota > Clostridia > Saccharofermentanales > DTU023 > UBA4923. The sequence goes on along the minus strand of JAAZKT010000089.1, from coordinate 16,646 downwards.
CGCATAACATGAGGAGTCGATTGTGTTGCGGCACGTAGCGGTTGATCAATGACAGTCAAGGTCGCGGTGGACTTGATTTCGTTCATAGCATCCGGCGCGACCGTGGCAATGGTTGATGCTATTATCAAAGACAGATCGGGATCGGTTGTGCGTACACTAGCCTCAAGGATCTCCGTGTCTTGTACGCTCTTATAACTGACCATATCCCTCAATTCTGTTACAGACAGGTCTACACCAAGTTCTTCGACAAGCAGGTTGTAAAATGAATTCGTCTTCATCAACTCTATGTACGTGTTGGCGATTCTCTGGGCAAGGTTTACAGCCTGAAGACCAACTCCGGGGTTATCCTCATCCGTCATCGCCGCCTCAATGTAGAATTTCACTGTAGAGTCATAAGTAGGAACAATGACAAATTTATTGACCGCCCAAAAAAGTCCGGCAAAAAGTACCGTAATTAAAATAACCAGCACGATATGATTTTTCAGGCTCAATAATATATCAACAAGAGAAATCTCTGTTGTTTGATCTCTATCTTTTTCTTGATTCATGGGCTTCCTCTAAAAAAGTAATTTGACCAGAGCCATTGTACACTATTAATTGCTTTTAGGGTAGGCAAATAATTCCACACTGCCACGTGGTATCATATCTTCGTGCCAAACCACAATAAGATTTCATAGTTTGGAGTCAATATGAAAAAAGTAGATATAGCCATTATCGGTGCCGGTCTAGCAGGAATTTTTGCCGCTTACGAGCTTGTCGTGCAACGGCCAGACTTAGAGGTGTTGTTATTGGAACAAGGGGAACCCATCGGGTCGCGGAGCTGTCCGATTCTTCAGGGAAAAGTGGGAACGTGCGTTCACTGTAAAACGTGTGCGGTCATGCGCGGTTTTGGTGGAGCGGGCGCTTTCTCGGACGGCAAATTCAATTTGACGACGGAATTCGGCGGTTGGTTGACGGATTATCTCGATTCCAAGACTGTGCTGTCGCTCATTTACGACGTTGACGCTATCAATCAGAAATTTGGCGCGACAGGCAAGTGGTTCTCGACGGAAACACCGGAAGGCGAAGCGATCAGAAGGCGTGCGCTTGCCTGCGACATCCATCTGCTCGACGCCCGTTGCAAACATCTCGGGACGGAGAACAACAGAGAAATTCTGATTAAACTCTACGACTGGCTGAACGATCACGTGGAACTTTCCTGCAATACGACTGTCTCCACGATTATCCCGATGAAGGCGTGCCAACCGATCTCCCGGTTGAACGGTGTCGCACCCGATTGCTATAAACTCGAAACATCGAAAGGCGAAGTTGAATGCGATATTCTAATCGCGGCACCGGGAAGAGCGGGCGCGGAGTGGTTCAGCAATGCTTGTCGCAAACTGAAGCTTCCGCTTATCAATAATCAAGTTGATCTCGGCGTGCGCGTTGAATTGCCAGCCCTTGTTTTCAAGGATATTACCGATGCCATGTACGAAGCGAAGCTCAAATATATGACGCGCAGGTACAAAGACATTGTGCGGACGTTCTGCATGAATCCTTACGGATACGTCGTTACTGAAAACACGGACGGCATCATGACTGTCAACGGTCACAGCTTCAACGATCCGAATCTCCGAAGTGAAAACACGAACTTTGCGCTGCTCGTCAGCAACCGCTTTACTGAACCGTTTAACGAACCATACCGTTACGGCAAGCACATCGCCTCGCTATCGAATATGCTTGGCGGCGGCGTCATGATGCAACGACTCGGTGACCTTCGAGACGGTCGAAGGACGAATGCGCACCGCATGTCTAAGAGTTTCGTGAAACCGACGTTGGATGCTACGCCGGGAGATCTCAGTCTCGTGCTCCCGAAGCGCCATCTCGACAACATCCTGGAGATGCTCGAGGTACTCGATCGCTTAGCTCCGGGAACGGCAAACTCCGATACGCTTCTTTACGGTGTGGAAGTCAAGTTCTACAGCGCTAGGCTTGAACTGACGAACGAGTTTGAGACGGGACTTCGAAATTTCTTTGCCATTGGCGACGGTGCGGGCATCACGCGCGGACTCTCCCAAGCGGGCGCCTCGGGACTCCATGCGGCGCGCGCAATCCTGAAGCGCTTGAACGGCGGGGAATGATTGCCAAATGCCAAAACACGCAGTTGTTATGGTACTATTTAAGCGATCGGTGAAACGAACGCTCATGCGTCGCAGGTAGGCATGATGCGAAGATTTTTTCGTCGATCCGTCCTTTCTCTGCCTATCGGAAAAGCGACGTTATTTAGAGACATTTTCGAATATTACTGAATCAAAGGAGTAAACTATGGGTTTATTGAAAGCAGCTGGGGGCGCAATTGGCGGCGTGCTCGCCGATCAGTGGCGCGAGTTCTTCTACTGTGACGCTTTACCCGACAACGTCATTGTGAAAAAAGGTCAGAAACGTACATCCGCACGTTCGAGCAATGTCCGCGGGGAAGATAACATCATCTCCAACGGCTCGATCATTACCGTGAACAACGGCCAATGCATGATCATCGTCGAGCAGGGACGAATCGTTGAATTCTGTGCAGATCCCGGCGAATACGTATATGATATGTCGACGGAGCCGTCGTTATTCTACGGCCCGCTCGGCAAAAACATCGTCGGCACGTTCAAGCGCATCGGTCAGCGTTTCACATTCGGCGGCGACACGGGGAAAGACCAACGCGTCTATTATTTCAACCTCAAAGAAATGATGAACAACCGTTTCGGCACTGCCAACGCCGTCCCTTTCCGCGTTGTCGATAAGAACATCGGTCTTGATGTTGACATTGCCATCAAATGCTTCGGCGAATATTCGTACAAAGTGGAAAACCCGCTCTTGTTCTATACGAACGTATCCGGCAACGTCGAAGAGCCGTATACGCGCGATCAAATGGACAATCAACTTCGCGCGGAGCTTATGAACGCTCTGCAGCCGGCATTTGCGAAAATTTCCGAACTGGGGATTCGCTACAGTGCACTCCCCGGACATACAGAGGAGATCTCGAACGCTTTAAACGAAGTATTGACAGAGAAGTGGCGCGAACTACGCGGCATCGTCATCGTCTCGGTCGCCATTCAGTCCGTGAAGGCATCCGAAGAGGACGAACAACTCATCAAAGATCTCCAGAAGAGCGCCGTCTTCCGCGATCCGACAATGGCAGCTGCCGGACTCGTCGGGGCGCAGGCGGATGCGATGCGTGCAGCCGCCGCGAACGAAGGTGCCGGTCCCTTTATGGCGTTTGCGGGTATGAACATGGCGCAGATGGCGGGTGGCGGACAAGCGACTCAGTTGTTCCAACAAGGAGCTGTGCAGCCTCAGCCCGTTCCCGGGTCGACCATGGTTGCCGCTGCTGTCCCCGTTTGGAAATGTACATCATGCGGTAAAGCCGACAACGTCGGTAAGTTCTGTGGCGAATGCGGTTCACCGAAGCCGGTCAAGGATGAGTGGCAATGCGTATGCGGTGCCGTGAACACCGGCAATTTCTGCCACGACTGCGGCAAGCCGCGCCCGGTGGCGTTGCATTATCAATGCGACAAGTGCGGATGGGAGCCGGAGGATCAGAACAACGTACCGAAGTTCTGTCCGAACTGTGGCGATGTCTTCGATGAGAAGGATGTCAAGGGAGGCGGTTCAGAAAAACCTCCGTCCGAATAATGTAGCTGTCATGTGACGACTGCGAGCGAAATAAATTCATTTGATTCTCTCGAGAAACTGATGAGATATATTGCAATCGCGACAGGTAAATAAATACATCGCCGAAAGGCGTTGAATTTCAAAAAGGATCGCTCCGGCTTTGAGGTGTTGCCGGGGCGATTCCTTTTTGTTGTTGATCTTTATTCTTTCTCCGCCAACGGGATGTCGTACAGGAAACCGAAATCGGGATGCCTGATTCTGTTTCCCGGCGTGTTGTTTTGCTCGCGGATAATTTCCGTCGTCTGGCTTTCAAGCATATCGATGTAGTGGATAATGGTCGCGGCGACGGTTGTCGGGCGATCGCCATAGAGGCCGTGATGTCCGGCAATGACAGATTGAACTTGACGGTAGAACGATTCGTCGTATCGCTCGATGATCGTGTCTTTGAGTGCGGCCAGAAACTCAATGCCTCGCACACGGTGATTGGCATACCAGAATTCACCCACGTCGAGATCGCGGTATTCAAACACTTTTCCGATGTCGTGCATGAAAATGGAGAAAACGAGGAGATCCGCGCTTGCTTGAAGCGGTGGATTGTTCTCGAGAAGCGCCTTGAGAATGTTGAGCATTTTAATTGTATGATTTGCCAAACCGCCGAACACATTGTCGTGATGTCGGATGGCTGCGCCCTCGACCATGAACCGGTCTTCCAGTCTCGGATCAGCGAGCGCGTGCTCGACTAGCTCCCAGCACGTCTCCGTCGCGCCGAGCCGGTCAAGTCCAGCCCGGACCGTAGCGAGTTTTCGCTCAAGTTCATTCCTTGGTATGCCATCGAGAAAATCGTCTCTCGTGACTTCCGTTCCGGAGTAGACATCGATTGACTTTACGGTCAGATACGGACCGTTGTAGTCTGCTCCGACGAGCTCGGCGATATAGATACCGGGACCGAACTCGTTGACTATTTCAAATACATCTTTATCCCAGATGCGAAACAAGTAGTTCTGCCCCTTTAAGTAAAAAAACCCGCTCATAAAGTCGTCGCGTCGTCCGCTGCGAATATCGGGCATGTTGCTGATAAGGACGAGTCCACGTGAACGGCGGCCTTTTTCAAGCGATAGCGTTAAATCGAGAATTTCCATAAATATCTCCTTACTACCGTCATTCTACCAAAAGCTTCGGCAGTCTCCCGTCATAAAAGTGAATTTCCCCGAAGCGGCGGGGTATTTTTCTTGGAAAGCGATGAGAAGGGTTGCGTTATCGTGGTTTTTCGTGACAAAAACTAAGGGAGAACACCGTCCACGAGTCGTCGCATATCTTCGAAGTCTCCGAGGTCCGGAACCCAGACGGAGGAGGCATCGATCAATGTCTCCGGGTGTTGGGCTTGTCCCTTGAAGGTGGATGGAATTGTGCCGTCCAGTTGTCCGCGGACACTTTGGGCGCGCAGGAGACAGAAAGCCTTGAGTGTGTCAACGGCGAGGAGAAAATCGTCGTGAGAGCAGAATTTCGTGGGATCCCGCTTGACGTAAGGAGAGATCATATCCCTGATGGAATCGACCTTCTCTTCGAATCGACCGCTTTCCATATACTTTATCAGGAAGTCATCGTAGAGATCGTGATATCGGGCGACATGCTCGCCCTTATACATAAGTTGCACGAAGAGCGGTCGGCGAACCATGACTTCCAACGGAGCGGGCGTGTCGATCGGATAATTGACAAAAAGCGTTGAATCGTTGATGGGGTTCGTCATACCGAGCGCATACGTCGCGAAAGCGAGATTGTAATCCCATGGGAGCATCGATATCTTGCCGTCTTTTTCGTAAAGAAAATAGTTGTGCCCCGTTCTTCCAAGATAGCTATCGAGATTGACGACAAACGTTTGAACCGTGAAGTACCTTAGTAATGCCTCGATATCGAGCGCCGTCTCCAGATTCTTTCCCTCAGCCAATATTTTGAGCGCATTGATCAGTCTCGTCTTGTCGGCGTCGTTGACCTTGAAGACTGCGTGGCGGAAGATGTTGTCGTAGCGCCAGAACTCATCACCAGTATAGATGAGTGCGATGTCATCGTTCTGATCGGTCAGCCGGCGGTATTTCGGCTTGTAGAGCTCTCCGCGATTCATACCGTAATTTCGCCGTATGAAGGCGTCTTCGATTTCCTCAATGGCGACGAACAGCCCCCAATCTCTGTCGTTGACACGTATGAACGCATGGCTTGTGAGAGGCGCGGGGACCTTCATTTCTCGCATCATTTCATAAGTCATCGTATCTTTCATGAAGGCATTGTCTTGAAAAGAGGTGTTCAGCGAGAGCTTGTCTAACCCGAAATAAGTCTGCCCTTTTTCGAAATGATCGAATTCAATTTTGAGGCTGAAGCGCTTGGAACCGTATTTATGGATTTGATTGAGAGAATTGTTTCCTTTGACGCGGAGTCCGACATTGAAGATTGCATCGCCATCGATGAATACGTCCGCGTGGACGTATTCTTTCGCACGCGGGTTTTCGAGTATACCTTGCCAATCCGCCTCATTCAAGACGAGATCGATGGAGTGAACGTAGCTCATGTCGAACAGACGGCTCACATACCCGGGAGAGCTGTGATACGTTCTAAGGCCCAACGAACCGGCATTCACGAACAAGACAATGAGGGCGACCATGAGCAGTGTCGCTACGAAACAAATCTTGTCGATGTGTCGATGTTTGAGCATATACGCCTCTCCAATAACGTATGCCGGATTCTAGGCTTGACGGGCTGACGGGCGCTACCCGACGTAATCGCCCTTATAGCTTACGAGAACAACGTCCTGAACGCCCTCTGTATCGGCGACACTGCTGAGGAAAGAAGTCTCGCTATCCTTCAGCCGCACCTCATAGTGGAGTTCAATCTCTCCGTTACGGACGCTTTTGCTCTTGAGGACAAGCTTCCTGATGTTCGCCTCCAAAACGGTTTGTGCGGCGACTTCTGCATCTTCCGATTCGCAACGCAGGACTAGAATGAACGGGTTGTCGTGTGATTTCCAGCTGACGAAAATGACGAGAATCAAACCGATGAGAAGGCTTCCCAGGACGGCGAGAGGCAACATCCCGGCGGCTATGACAATACCGACCGCAATGCTCCAGAATAGAAAAGCGATGTCGAGAGGTTCTTTGATAGCCGATCGGAAACGGACGATCGACAGCGCGCCGACCATTCCCAGCGAAAGAACGACGTTGCTAGTGACGGCCAAGATGACGAGTGTCGATATCATGGTCAGCCCGATGAGCGTCACGCCGAAACTCGATGAGTACATCACGCCTCGATACGTCAGCTTATAAATCCAAAAAATGAAAAGTCCGACGAAAAATGAGAGCACCATGGCGAGCGCCATGTCGAGGATGGAAATGCTCGTGACATTCTCGAGGAATTTTGATTTGAAAATGTCTTTGAAACTCATGTGTTTTTCCTCTTTTCACTATGATTGCCTCACCCCGTTGCGAGGCGTTCCATATCTGACTAGTCGTATTTGCGGCTGTGTGCGTATTTTGAAAAAGCGCCGCTTCGTCTAGGTCCTATCTGAACGGTATTCGCGATGAACTCGGGAAGAAATTGGTCGTATTTTACCTCAAGGACAGCAAAGGCCTCATCCGCCGGTATATACAAGGGGTCGATCGCAAAGAAGTCGATGTTCTTTCCGCCCGTTCTGATGTCGCGGTCGAGGGTGATGCGCACGTTCCCTGCGGGAAACACGAACGGCTCGCGATAGTACTCGACGATGACACAAGGTCGCAACAGCCGGCTTTGCAGATTGAAGTAAAATTCCTGAAGTAACGTAACGTCGCTCTCAAGAAGGAAACCGTATTCTCCATCGATGATGGAACGTACTTGGTCTTCCGTTAAGCGCGCAGACTTTTTGCTGCTCAGACCGCGGCGCTTACTTTTCTTTTCCAATCGAATCCACGAAAAATCTTGGTTGTAACATCGGATGCGGAATTTTTCACGTTTATTGACGCCGCTGATTTTTTCTGTGAGAGCTCTGTCGAACGGATCATCGAAGTAAAGGCTCCTGACGAGGTATTCGCCGTCAGGACCGGCGTGTCGGTCGTGCGGAAGAATTTTCTGAAGCCTGTTTTTGAGCAGGAGATAGTCTGCATAATTGATCTCGTGTTTCAGTTCATGCCGATGTACCATGACCAATCTCCTTTTGTCGTTGAGCCGTATCGCCCTCGTGTTTCTGTAATCGGATTACTGCTTTTCGTCTTTCCGGCATTCTTCGGGGAACACTTTTTCTTCTGTTACCGGTCATTATACCGATCATTTCTCAAAACAAAGCTTTTCGGCTTTGCGCGTATCCACACTGGGGATAGAATGAGCGCAAAGCCGATACTGATTGGAGGAATAACGTTTATGTGATGCAATTCCGACAGATCAATTATTATCCGTTGTAGTCGCTGTCATCATCGTAATTGCTGTCGTCGTCATCGTCATCATCGTCGAAACCGCTGTCATCGTCATCGGTATCATCGAAACTGCTGTCGTCATCGTTGTCATCGTTTGAACCGCTGTCGTCATCATAATTGGTGTCGTCATCAAAGTCGCTGTCGTCAACGGTCGGTTTTGTCGTGTAATCACTGTCGTCATCGTCATGATCGCTGTCATCGAAATTACTGTCATCATCGTAGTCGGTGTCGTCATCGTAATCGCTCTCGTCCATGTCGTCGCGCTCATACTTTAGAACCTGCCCGCTTATGGCATCAATTTCGTACTCATGCTCGACACCATTGGCTTCAAATTCGATGTCGTAGTACACGATGTCATCATCTTCTTCCAGCTCCGCTTTATCAAATTTGGCGTCCGCGGCCTCAACCTTCGCGTGAGCGAGAGCGATGGCTTTCGCCTGTTCGAGCGTGATGAAGTCGCCCGTCGGACCGTCGTAGTCGGAATCATCGTAGTCAGAGAGATCGATACCTAGGACGTTTGAACCTAAATTCATCTCCTTGAGCGTGGAGCGAACGTCTTTGGCGACAAGCTTATCGAATGACTCTTCAGGGAACACGGAGCCTTTGACAATCTCGATCGTGATGTCGCGCTCGCTTCCATCGATCTCGGATACGAAGAACCCTGCGTCGTGAATTGCCGCGACCAGTTGTTTGACAACGGCACGGACCTGTTGTCCCTTTAAGTCCCGGACATTCTCGACAACCACTTTGCCGTCATCATTCTCAGGAACGACGTCGGTCACAATGCCTTCTTCGTCATAATGGACGGATATCTCGGGGTTGACGCGAAGAAGGATAATTCCGGTGCCTTCTTTCAACTCCGGTTTTCCTTTCCCACAGCCGACAACGGCGGCGAACAGGAACAAGACGGTGAAGATCAAGGTGATCATTTTCATTCTGTTATTTTTCATAGTTTTTCTCCTTTTCATTAGCATTGTTATTTGCGCTGAACACTAGTAGATTGCGGAAGCCTTTTCAAAAAAGCGGGGTCGATAATTGAATTCTTTAAAAAGTTTCTGCGAAAAGCGCTCTGTAATACGTAAAACGCTGCATATCGGTACAAAGGAGGATGAGAGCGCTGACAAGCGCCAACGGAAAAGCTCCTCTCAATAAACTGTTTGAGGTTTGTCAAACTGTTAAAAATTCAATTGCTATGAAATCCGGGGAATGCTATTGTCAAAGTGTCTGACACAGTAAAAGTTGCGCTTTCCGCAAGCTTCACACCAAAATTCAACATATCCATTACCGCGCTGTTCATCAAGGATATGTTATTCGTAATGAACTGCATCAGCACCGCAGTAAGGACACACAGCTTTTTCTTTGTCCTAAAGAGATGTGCCATGTAATAAGACCATTTCATTACTAATTACCCAATTCAATTTTTGACAGTTTAACTGCTAGAAACATTCTCTATACTAAATCTGAGCAAACAAATCACGAGTATACGCTTTGATGTTTACAGGTGATAGCATGTGGTATTTTTCTTTTACTGAAGCGAAAAACTCCCCGATCGATTCTTTTGTTATGAGACGATTCGATGGAGCGTCAAGCGGCAATCCTGCCCGAGCCAAGATCCAAGGTTTTTCGGTGTGCGTGAATGCCTCCAGAGTCTTTCCACTGTAGCAGCAAACGTGGTTGATAATGCTGTCCAGAAGCAGTTGTTCTTCTCCTGAAAGCACAGAAGCATCTACACCATCTTCACTCTCAATTGAATCGAAGCAGTAATCTCGGTATTGTCTGTAAATCTTCGGGTACACGGGACCATGTACCCAAGCTTCGCAATCCTCATTGAATAAGAACTTCTCGTAAAAGGCATAGCAAAATCCCTGTGCATAGTACAGTGCCTTTTGTAAGGATAACGGTGTGATATCTCCACATTTGGATAAGAGATAATCTGCAACGACTTCTATTTTGGACTGGGATTCTGCAGCAGAGTAATCCAAGAGTCTTTCCGTTATGACCTTGCTTTTTTCGTAAGCCTTTTCGCTTTTTAAATTCTCTTTGCCTTTTTCAAGTAAGGAAAGATAGTAGGCGGGGTCAGCATGGATAAGCTTTAATATCTCGGAGTACTGTTTGGTTGGCATATCGCCGTCATAATAACGGCTAAAAGTCTGTTCTCCCCATCCTAACAAAAGAGATAATGGTCGCTTTCCGATGTTGTATTTTTCGGGAAGACTTTGAATTTTTTCTAACGAGATAATGTCATTCTTCTGGCGGTATGTATCATACAGTTCCTTCAAATTGACATCTTCTAATTCAGGAACGAAGACTTCCTGCCCACACTGCTCGCAGTAAGCGATCTGCGCCATAAATTCATAGAGATCGCCCTTTAATTCAGCAGATTCCCTTTTCTCCTTAACAACATATATCACGTCCTGTCTACACTCCGGGCAAAAAACAGTCTGCCTATTCATCGTAATCACTCCTTTAAGTTGTTTCAGTCCGCTTATCGGAAAAGATAATCAATCGGTTTGTTGCGCTCATGAAACGAAATAACGACTACTCGGTTTCTCGAAGCGACTTCAATAATGTTGAACTTTATATAGACATCCACTTGTTTTTCTTCCCCAGCGAAGTTAAATAAGATGACTTGGGGGCAAAAAACGTACAATACTTCATGTTCATATCCGACGTTTGTGTTTTGTAGTGAGTGACAGAAATCTTCTGTTTCGATCTGTAAAAGAATTTGTTTCCTTCGAATATGTCTCAGATTGTAGTCCCGGACAAAAGAAAGATTCTCTTCCCGGTTTTCGTTTAATGCGATCGTGAATCTATCTGCTCTTATGCACTCCTGAATTTCTTGTAATACATCCGCAACTTCTTCTTTCGAATAGTCTGTGTTGTAGTGTTCGCTCATAGGATTCTCCCTTGGGAATACTATTCTAATTGAAGAGAAACCAAAAGTCAACAGAAAGTGGATCAATTGATGCATTAGCAAGTCTATCGCAGTCGTCTTGCCGGAACTGCTCGATCCCCGAATCAGGTATCGCTTCTTCTTTTCAAATGACATCGACAGGTTCAAAAAGAGGGTGACTAGGGCGATCCTATAATCAAGGAGGAAAGAGACGTGTTGACGATTATAATCTTGATTACCACTTCTGCAAGAAGTGATAATGTCACGAAATACTGGTTTTCAACCATCTCCATTTCATAGGGAAATATTTCTCCAAAGCCAACCCTATGCGTGATAGAATGGTTGCGAATAGAGGAAAGCCGCTTGAGCTTGCCGCATTGCGTATCAAAGTCATTTCGTCTACGGTGAGGCTAGGTATCGGCTTCAATCTATGGCATCTCGCATATGGCGATGGAGTATGGATGGCGTGACGAGCCATCATTCATGCGATCACGTGAGCATCTGCGGCGTGTGATTGAAAGAGGTATTTTATGGGTCTGTTCGACAGGAAAATCTGCGATATTTGCGGAGGGAAATGCGGCTTGCTGGGCGGCAAGAAAGTCAAAGACGGAAGGCTCTGCTCAGATTGCGCAAAAAAGCAATCTCCCTACTTGCCGGGGAGAAAAAATTTCACGGTTGAAGAAATGAAACAACATTTGGCGGATCGTGAGCGGAATCAAGAGTTAATCAATAGTTTCGTTCCAACTCGCACGATCGGTCAGTATCTCAAGCTTTACATCGACGACGTAAGCGGAGCATGGTTCATCACGTCGGCGCGCCGCTACCAGGATGTCAATCCCGATATCTTCCAAGCCGACCAAGTGCTTGGAGCGCGTGTTGACATTGATCGTACTGAAGATGAGAGAGTTGTGCAGGAGGCTGTTCCCGCCTCGGACGGAAAACCGGGGAAACCTGAAATCACAGAGAAGGTCATCGAATACGACTTCTACGTCGACATTGATGTGACACATCCCTGGGTCAATCAAATGCATTTACAGGTCAATAGTTCGACCATCGAAAGCTCGACTGGTCCCGATTACCGCGAAGCGGAGCGCGACGCAAAAGATATCGTCGCGGCGCTTCTCGCCATGCGTGAAGGAGCTGTCCAGGCAACCATACCGAAACAGCGTGTGGTCTGCCCTAATTGCGGTGCAACGACCATGCCGGATGAAAACAATTGCTGCGAATATTGCATGGGATCGCTCGGTTAATCACACAGCGTTCGACGTTGTTCTCCGGCGATCAACTGGGAGGACAAACAGATGATTATAAAAGCATACGCCGTCCCGCACCCGCCGATTATCTTGCCCGAGGTGGGCCGCGGGGAAGAACGACGGATTGAGAACACAACGCTGTCGTTTCAGAGGATGGCGCATGAAATAGAGTTATTGGCGCCCGACACGATCGTTCTCTCGTCTCCCCATGCCCCCGCATATGCCGACGGGTTTTATATCGCCGGTGGCGACGGAGGGTACGGAGATCTGAGATCGTTCGGTATCCCGCACGTCCGGGAAGAAGTGTCCTTGGACCGGACATTCTCGGAGCGCCTTGCAGTCACACTGGCCGATCGGGGAATCTACACGACGGGAACGACGCAAGGACGCGGCGGTTTTGACCATGGGACGCTGATCCCGCTCCGTTTTATCCACCAACGTTTTACTGACTTTAAGCTCGTTCTGATCGGGATCTCATGGCTCGGGAGTGACGTGCACCGCGAGGTCGGTAAAGTCGTCGCACGCATTGCCGAAGAACTTAAGCGTCGAGTCGTCTTCATCGCCAGCGGCGATTTGTCCCACGTATTAAAAAAAGATGGCCCGTACGGTTATCGCCCGGAAGGACCGGTCTTCGATGCCGAGATCGCGCGAATCTTTCGTGAGGGCGATCTGGAGGCACTGTTTCACTTTGATCCTGCAATCTTGGAAGAAGCGGCCGAGTGCGGACTTCGATCTTTCCAGATGATGGCGGGTGTACTCGACGGCGCACCGTATGAATCGGAGCTCTACTCGTATGAGGGAACCTTCGGTGTTGGCTATGCCGTAGCGAGCGTCACGCCGAAACGGATCGTCGGCGATGAAGACATGGAGGAACATCGATATGACTGATCAAAAAGAGTTTGTCGCGCTATCGCGCAATCCTTACGTCGCGCTTGCGAGGGCGACGATTGACTTGTATGTAAGAGAGAGAAAAGTGATCGATGTGCCGGAAGATCTGCCGGATGAGTTGGTGAACAGGAGAGCGGGAACCTTTGTCACGCTTCACAAGGGCGGCGATCTTCGAGGATGTATCGGCACCATCACGCCGACTCGCACGACTCTCGCCGATGAAATCATCGGCAACGCGATTTTGGCAGCGACGGAAGACCCCAGGTTTTATCCCGTCAGGAAAGAGGAGCTTTCCGAACTCGATATCAGCGTCGATGTCTTAGGTGAAGCGGAAGAAGTTGATTCATTCGACGATCTTGACCCCGTTCGGTACGGTGTCATCGTGACGCGCGGCTATCGTCGAGGACTCTTGCTCCCTAATCTCGACGGCATCGATACGGTGGAGGAACAAGTCTCCATCGCGCTCCGTAAGGCAGGTATCTCGGGCGGCGATTATAAGCTTGAGCGGTTTGAGGTCATACGCCATACGGATTGACGGCGTTGCAAGAAAGCGGATTTTTGACGGCTCCGTCTGTGTCGGAGGCCGCCAAATCTGCTAGACATGGGCGAAATCGGCATGCTCCCGGGCGGTTTCCGTCCGTTTCTATGAGGCGACTGCGATGACAAATGAAGAACAATTGAGTGGTGCTGCGCGTTGCGGCGTTTGTTGGAGACGCTGTCTTATTCCGGAAGGCGGTAACGGCTATTGTCGCGCCCGGACGACGCTGGACGGTGTAGTCGTTGCGGAGAACTACGGAAAATTGACGAGTTTGGCGCTCGACCCTATCGAGAAGAAACCGTTATCGCACTTTCATCCCGGTGCCTATATCCTCTCCGCAGGCAGCTACGGCTGCAACATGGCATGCCCTTTCTGTCAGAATTTTGAGATTGCACACGACGCAAGGGGTAAGAGCCGGAGCGCGAACGTCTCGCCTGAAGAGCTTGTGGAGCGGGCGTTTTCACTTCGTTCTCGCGGAAATATCGGCATCGCCTTTACGTACAATGAGCCGCTCGTCGGATACGAATTTGTCAGAGATACTGCAGTTTTGGCTCGCCGTGAAGGGCTTGAGACGGTCGTCGTGACGAACGGTCAGATAGAACCGGAGCCGCTTGAAGAACTGTTGCCGCTTATCTCGGCTTGGAACATCGACCTAAAATCCTTTAACGGCGAGGCATACAAGAAACTGGGCGGGCGTCTTGATGTGACGCTTCGTACGATTGAACGCGCATCGAAAACGGCGCATGTCGAAGTGACGACTCTCGTCGTTCCCGGACTTTCTGACGATGAAGAGGACATGGAGCGCGAGGCGGCATACCTCGCGTCCGTCAATCGTGACATCGTTTTACATCTCTCGCGCTATTTCCCTTGTTGGCAATACGATGTGCCCGCCACGCCGCGAAAGACTTTATACAAACTACGCGATATAGCCGAAAATCATTTGCCGTTCGTCATTTTAGGTAATATCTGATCGGCGTGTTCACAAGCTTCTTAAAACCCGCGTCGACACGCTGTAACGATGGTGCAAAGCGGAAGGGCGATATGAAAAAGCGGTTGGATTGATCCAACCGCCGTAAGTGATCTTTAAAGAACTCCGTAAGATTATAAGTAAGCAATTACCGTCGATTCAGCTCTTGAAACCTTTTAAGCGCTCTTTCGATGACGCGCTTAGCCGATTCTGCCGAATGGGTTTTCGTGAGCGCCGTTCCCTTGCCCTCGAGCTCTTTATAGACGCTGAAGAAGTGTTGCATCTCAGTGAGCATATGTTCCGGGAGATCTTCCAGCTCGGTCCAGCTTCTCATTTGCGGGTCGCCGTAAGGAATGGCGATGATCTTTTCATCTTCCAGATTGTCGTCGATCATTGAAAAGGCGCCGATCGGGTAGCACTCGACGAGCGACATCGGGAGAAGGCTTTCCTGCGATAGCACGAGGACGTCAAGCGCGTCGCCGTCGTTGGAGAGCGTGTGCGGAATGAAGCCGTAATTGGCGGGGTAGTGCGTTGACGTATACAAGATACGGTCAAGTCTCAGCATGCCGATTTCTTCGTCGTACTCGTATTTTTGTTTGCTTCCGCGAGGAATTTCGATCACGGCAAAAAACTGATCTTTTCGGATACGATCCATCGGTATGTTGTCCCAACGATTCATTCTATGTCCTCCTCACAGTCATACTATACTGCCTGTTGCGATTCTTTCATTGCTTTGATGACGACTCATTCTATCACGAGTGGCGAATGATGTGTCACTGCGCTTTTACTGGTCCGCGAATTGGCTTTGGTAGAGGAAGGCGTATTCGCCTCCTTTTTCGAGAAGCTCCTCGTGCGTTCCGCGTTCGGCGATGCCGCCGTCCGAAAGGACGAGAATCTCGTCGGCGTTACGAATCGTCGAGAGCCGATGCGCGATAACGAGCGTCGTGCGGTCGCGCGACAACACATCGAGAGCGGCTTGGATGGCGCGCTCGCTGATATTGTCGAGAGAGCTCGTCGCCTCGTCGAGAATCAGGATCGACGGGTTGCGCAGGAATGCGCGTGCAATGGAGATGCGCTGACGCTCGCCTCCCGAGAAACGGACACCTCGTTCGCCCACGATCGTCTCGTATCCAGAGGGAAGCGACTCGATGAACTCGTGTATTTGCGCGTTCTCTGCCGCTTCGCGGATGGCATCGTCTTCCGCTTCCCAATCGCCGTAGCTGATGTTTTCGCGTACGGTGTTGTTAAACAGATAGACGTCCTGTTGCACGACGGCGATATTGTTGCGGAGCGAACGGAGTGTGAAATCGCGGATATCCGTACCGTCGATGAGTACGCGACCGCCCGTCACATCGTAAAATCTCGGGATGAGCGAGCAGATCGTCGTCTTTCCTACGCCGGAAGGTCCGACGAGAGCGACCGTTTTACCGGCCTCGATCGTGAACGAGAGATCAGACAGAACTTTTTCTTCTCCGTATGAGAATGAAACGTGATCAAACTCGATCGTTCCCATCAGCGTGCCGGCATCGACAGCGCCCTGCCGGTCGACGATATCGGGTTCCGTGTCGAGGATTTCTACCATTCTGCGAAACCCCGTCATTCCTTTCTGGAACTGCTCGTTAAACATGATGAGCGTCCGAATGGGAGCGAGATACATGTTGATGTAGAGGATAAAAGCGATCGCATCGCCGGGGCGGAGCGTCCCCCGTATGACGTAGATGCCGCCCGTAACGAGCGTCACGAGATAGAGCATGCCCTGCATGAATTGGTTGAGCGTGAAGTACTTGCCCATGAAGAAGTACATACGCTTCTTGGAATGATAGAAAGCTTCATTCCCGTGATGGAATTTTTCCATCTCAATCTGCTCGTTCGAGAAAGACTGAACCGTGCGAATGCCAGACAGACTGTCTTGGACGATGGCGTTGACCTCGGCGATTTTACGGCGATTGTCCATGAAGACGTTCGTCATTTTCGCGCGATAGCCGAACATGAGTATGACGAGAAGAATCGTGAAACCGAGTAGGATCATCGACAT
>JAAZKT010000126.1 GCA_012799695.1 Clostridiaceae bacterium | reverse complement strand
GGGGCTGTCTCAAAAGGGCGGTCCCATTTTTAAGGTAAAAAAAGAGGTGCCGAGGCACCTCTCATGCTGTAAACTTATGTTGTGAAGACACTAAATTTACATTCAGACTATAGCAAATACGGGGGCTATATTCAACTCTGTTTACCGATTGAGACCGAACGATTTATCCCCGTGAGAGATTCAGTACGGCTGCTGAACAAGGTTTTTGAGGAGATGGATTATACGAACCTTTATCGTAGCTACTCAGAGGTAGGACGAAATCCCGCAGTCAGCCCGAAAACACTCTGTAAGATTATGATTTACGCCTATTCGTTAGGCATCTATTCAAGTCGCAAAATAGAACGAGCCTGCCATATGGATTTGGGTTTTATCTATTTACTCCAAGGCGATCAGGCTCCGGATCACAATACGATTAATCGCTTCAGGAAAGACAAACTGGTCTATTTTGCGGAGGAGCTTTTGACGCAATTTGTGGAGCTGTTGTATGACTTGGATGAAGTGCAATTCCGCACGTTGTTTGTAGACGGGACTAAATTTGAAGCGAATGCCAACCGCTACACTTTTGTTTGGAGAAAATCGACGGAAAAATACCGCGCGAAATTACAGGGTAAATGCCGAACTTTCTTGTTGAATCACCTTGCTGAAGAAGACATTCCGCACCATCTTAGTGCAGAGTTTCTTGAGGGGCTGGCGCTTATCTGGCGCAGGCAAGCGGAGCTGGAAGACACGGTATTTGTTCATGGTATCGGCAAGCGAAAAGGCGCGTGGCAAAAGGCAATTGAGACGATCGAAGGCTATGCGGTCAGAGAGCGGAAATACGCAACACACCTCGATATACTGGGTTCCACGCGCAACAGTTTTTCAAAGACCGATCCCGATGCGACGTTTATGCGCCTGAAAGATGACCACATGCGGAACAGTCAACTGAAGGCAGCCTACAACGTGCAACTCGGCACTGAAAGCGAATACGTCGTGGGGATCGATGTGTCAAGCGAGCGAACGGATGTTCAGACGTTCATTCCATTCCTTGAGCGGATTAAGCGAAACTATGCTCGGACTTTTCTCGAAGCAGTCGCCGACGCGGGTTACGAAAGCGAAGAGAATTACCGCTATCTTGAAAAAGAACACATCACCGCGTATATTAAGCCGTCAAACTACGAGTATTCCAAGACAAGAAAGTTTCAACGCGAGCAGGTCTTTCGTTTAGCGATGTCATACGACAAAGAGGGCGATTTTTATACATGCAAAGCGGGTCGTCCTCTTCTCTTTACGGGATACAGGACGCACAAGAGAAAGGGTGGTTTTTCTTCTCAAAGTAAGATTTATACCTGTAAAACGTGTACGGGCTGTACGCATCTCGGTACATGCTACAAGGGCAAATACAGCAAGCAGATTCAGGTGAATGAAAACTTTGACAAGTACCGCAAGCGAAGTCTTGCGAATGTGACAAGCCAATACGGAACAGTTCTGCGCGTAAATCGCTCCATCCAAGCCGAGGGTGTTTTCGGTGTTCTAAAAGAAAATATGCAATTCACAAGATTTCTAACGCGGGGTGAGACAAATGTCAGGACAGAGATGCTGTTATTAGCGTTAGGTTTCAACATTAATAAACTTCACAACCGCATACAAAATGGCAGGCTTGGTCAACATCTATTTCCCTTAAAAGAAGCTGGGTAGAGCCAAAATGACACCGAGAATGCGTTCTCAAGGTTTTCGCGCGCCATCTTTTACAAAAAACAGACATTTACGGGCATTTGTAGAAGAATAATCTTTTCAAAATGTCCCATGTCATGCCTGATAACACGGCATTCTCTGAAATTTTAAGGGGGCTGGCTCGTTCCCGCTACTATTTAG
>JAAZKT010000088.1 GCA_012799695.1 Clostridiaceae bacterium | reverse complement strand
CGGTGATTGCTCACCTTGTGATCATCCTTGTAGAATGCAATCGGCGTTTCACGCCGGGTATTTAATTAATTTGACGTGTATGCGTCTTAGCCAAGTTCCGTCCTGTCTTGGTTCGGTCCCGATTCAGTTACATCGCCGCCTCAGTTCGGTTCCGCTTCAATTTTGTCCCGTTTCAGCTCGGTTTCGTCCCGCCTTTTTCGCGCGGCATTTTGAACAGATCCCTCTAAAAATAACGTCGTGTCCTGTCAGCCGGAAATCGCTGTCTGGGGGGAAATACTGATCAATCTGGGGAAGAACGGGCATATCCACATCGGAAAGCGCGCCGCATTCTTCGCAAAGCATATGGTAATGGGCGTCGAGTGTGGCGTCGTAGTGGAACGCCCCGTCGTCGCCGACGATACGAATGACCTCGCCGTCCTCGACCATGCGATTCATGGTTCGATAGATGGTCGCCTTGTTGATCGTGGGCGCTGTCCGGATGACGCATGTCTGAATTTCATCGACGGTGGGGTGATTCAGCGTCTTGAGGCAATCGGAAATGACTTGGCGTTGATGTGTCATACGCCTATGAGCATGATTTTTTGCCTGTTTCGCCATGTTCGATTTCTCTCTTCGTTCATTTGCGAAATAATTATAATCTTAATGCGAATTGATTGCAATAGTGAAATGCTTAAAGAAAAAACTGAACATTGAAACTGTCTCGATATTGTCTATCGTTGTCCGTAACGATCCGTCGGAGTTCCGCCGGATATTCTCACTCAGTGCAGAGGCGTTAAAAATTACTCAATTGTAGAGTGTCTTCCTCTATTCCGACTTCGATGACGACGCTCCCCCAGCGCGATAGGGAGCGGCTGAGCACGGACTCTGCCGCGGTTAGGTCGAGGTTCCAACACGCGTGACCTTCCAAATCTCTCATGGTCGCGATCTCAAGCTCAAATCCCGTTGACAGCTCCTTTGCGAAGGTCGGCTTGTTCTCTACATGGTAAAGTCGGAGCTTGTTGTTTGATGGCAATCGTCGCAGATGGATGTAGACGCGGCGGCACTTTCCCGTCAGATAAAAGTCTTCCTGTTCGTAAGGGTAATCGGGGCATGCCGATGTTCCATAAAAAGCGTCACTGTACATCCGGAGGAACTCTCCCGTTTCATTGAGTACATCGAGAGACGGCTTCGGGATGGCTCCCGTTCCTTTCGGCCCGATGTTGAGGAGCAGATTGCCGCCTCGGCTCCTGACCTTTGTCAATTGCCGTATGACATCTTGTGCGGTGCGCCAGTTTTGGTCGCTACGCTTATAACCCCATGAACTGTTCAGCGTGGCGGGGAGCTCCCACAGTTTCTTTTGGGATGATTGCAGGAGCATGTTGTCACCCGTCGTGATGTAGTCCCCCAGATCGCATCCGATGCGCCCGGAAATCAGGCAGGACGGCTGCAGCGAACGTATGAGGTCTTTGACTTGTCGGCATTGGGCGGGAGTTATGGACATCGGCGTGTCAAGCCAGATCATGGCGAGTGGTCCGTACTGCGTCAGGAGCTCTCGCAGCTGCGGGATACATTTCTCTTCGAGGTATTGTGTGAACAAAGGAGCGGGCGGAGCCTCCTGATAGGCACGTAGCCCTCCCGGATGATCCCAGTCTTGCGCTTGTGAATAGTAGACACAAAAGAGCAAATCGTGCCTTGCGCATGCTTCCGACATTTCGCGGACGAAGTCGCGTCCGGAGGGACTCAGAGCGACGCTGTTGAAAGAGTCGGCCGACGAATCGAACAGCGCGAATCCGTCGTGGTGTTTCGCCGTCAGGCAGATATACTTCATGCCCCAAGTGCGCGCGAAGTTGCAGATATGGTCGGCATTGAAGGTTGTCGGATTGAAAGACGCGGCTAGCTGATGATATTCATTGTCGGGAATGTCGAGAGAGAGCCTGATCCACTCCGCCAAGAAAGGTGTCACCTTTCCCCGATACTCACCGCCGAGCAGCGAATAGAGACCGAAATGAATAAATAGCCCGAAACCGGCATCCTTGAAAACGCGGAGCGTTCGGTCGATCGTAACTTCTTGAGCGGAGGATTCATTTTCTATGTGGACTTCATCATGTAGGTTAAGGTTCTTGACGATCTTAACGAATTCTCTCAGGCTCTGTGCGTCGACGGGGTTGGACGCTACGCCAAATCGTAAAGCAGTCCCGACATGGAGGTCGATCTCTTTCGACGGCAACGATTGTTGAATATGCTCGACATTGCCGTGCGTAATACCGCTTCCGAGAATAAGCCTCGGTCGTGCATGTTCCAAGTACCACGGCAGGCAGTCGAGGTTCTCATCGACGCACCCTTGACCGAGCGATGTCAGGATATGTGTAATTCGCGGATATTTGTTGATGCGCTCGAGTGAAGCCGCGACATCAGAGCTTTCATCGATGGCGCGGTGAAACGTCACATCAAAATCAGTTCCCTCGAGTACCCGCGAAAGTGTCGTGACATCGGCGATTCCGTCTTCATCGAGTATGCCTGTGACAACGCGCCGGACGCCCAATTCCTGAAACCGCAAGGCATCGCGCCTCATAACGGACAATAGGCTTTCCGAATAATGAAAGGAGTCTTGTTCTGGACGTAGCATGACGGCGACGGGAATACTGACAGCATCAAGGACAGCTCTCACAAGGCCGTCACTCGGCGTAAAACCTCCATGTTCAAGACAGGAGACGAGCTCGACACGATCGCCGCCGCTCGACTCAATGGCGAGGGCGTCGGCTAGACTTGTGGCAATGCATTCGAGAATCACCGGTTATCTCCTTCGTTCAGTTTGAGGCCTGTCCCTGTCGCTTGCGGCGGTTTCTACCGCCGACGCAGATGATAAGCCCGCCTAGGAAGCCGGCAACATGAGCCCACCACGCGATACCGCTTGACCCGCGCGTAAAACCTGAAATGAGCTGAATGATGAACCAGATGACGAGATAAATCGGCGCCGGGATTGTGACAAAGTACGGAACAATTGGCACTAATGTCATCACTCTCGCATGCGGATACAAAATGAGATACGCTCCCATCACGCCGGCAATGGCACCCGACGCCCCGAGCGTGGGGATGTCGGAATTGAAATCCGCAAGCGTGTGTGCTAGGATCGCGATGATCCCGGTTGCGAGGTAGAACAAAATGTATTTGACCGGTCGCAGATAATCTTCCACGTTGTCGCCGAAAATCCAGAGCATCCACATGTTGCCGAGGAGATGCGCAGTTCCTCCGTGCAAGAACATACTGGTGATCAGTGGGAAGTAAAATTTCCCCGCTCGTATCGCCTCGAGAAAATCCGCCGGTATGAACGCGTACCGATCTAAAAACTCATAATATGAAGGAAGGTCGAGCCTCTGCTGGTAGATAAAAACCACAACGTTGAAAATAATGAGAATAACGGTGATAAAGGGTATTCTGCGACTCGGTTGACTATCTCTAAGCGGTAGCATTTATCTTTTCCCTCGCTCTGTAAAAGGATCGTGCCAAGGCACATTCCCTCATCTTCTCGCTCCTGATGTAAGTAAAAGCGAACGTCACAAAAAACCCGCTATCCCTCATCGGAACGGGCGGATGTCTGTATTCTAACTGTTCTGAAGCTCGCGGCTAAGCATGGAAAACGGTGTCGTATCTCCCAACAAAATATAACCCACGAGCTTGTCGCCGATAAAATTGCGTCGGTCGTAGGTGAGCTGTGTTTCATCGAATGAAATCTGAGAAGTCACTTCCGGACCTTTCGGCGCAATGTCGCCGGCGGACGCGACCCGCGTTTCCATCGTGTTGACGAGATAGGGTTGCGGAGGGATGACACAAATTTCATCGCCCCCGGCGGCATTCACGCCCGCAACTCTTCCTTCTCGCGTCGATACTGACCAAAGGCCGTACCAAATCCCGTCCATCAGGGCGCAATCGCCTGCCGCGTAAACATTCGTAATGTTCGTTTCCATGCGATTGTTTGTCACGAAACGGCGATCAATCTCAATATCGACCCCGTCCATTACTTCAACACGTGCTCGCACTCCCGTCGAGACAAGAACGAGATCGGTCGCAAGGACAGTTCCGTCTGTCAGTTTCACGCCGGACACTTTTCCCGTCTCGGGATTGGCTAAAATCTCCGCGACAGACGCTTCTTTTCTTACATTGATATCGAGACGCTCGACCTGCTCTTGGAACATGGCGCTCGCGCGGGGGTCAAGTTGCCTTGAGAGCAACGCCTGACCGCGTTCGAGAATCGTCGTGTCGAGACCGCGCTTTTTTAAGGCGTACGCTATTTCAAGTCCGAGCAGACCGCCCCCGATGACGACTGCCATTTGACCGTCTTCGATAAAGTCGGAAATCTCGATCGCGTCGTCGAGTGTCCAGAGCGTAAAGACGCCGAGCAGGTCGTTGCCTGGCATTGGCGGCATAAAGCTACGGCTTCCGGTCGCTAAAATCAGTTTGTCGTAATCAATGGTTGAAAGATCGGACAGCGCGATACGCTGATTGTTTACGTCAACATATTCGACTTTCGTGCCTAAGCGAAGATCGAATTGACGGTCGTCATACCACGCCTGATCGTGCAGAAAAACTTTATCGATTGTGTCCGGCGCCATGACGACACCGGGGAGACGCGGCCTGTGATAAGGAAGGTTCGCATCCTCCGACAGAAGAATTATCCTTACATCGGGATCCTGCTTCCGCGCAGCCTCGGCTGCCGAAAGCCCGGCGATTCCGCTTCCGATAATCACAATGGTTTGCTCTGACATGAAAGACCTCCTTCACGAGGGGAATTGTATACAATTATTAGCCGTTTCCAAAGAACAGTTGAAACGTGAATTTATGATAGTCAGTCGACAATCAAGTGTCAACTTATTAACTAAAAGGAGGCCTGACTCAATCAGGTGTGCAGTTTTTCAATTAAGGTTGAAAAACTGTGCTGCGGGGGTGAATAAGAAGGACGAGCTCCACAGATAGGTGTGCAGCATCCTGTAAAGTAGATGTAAGCAAAGTCGCTCAGGAGATGGTGAATCGAGATAGGAAAAGGATGATACCTCTTCGTCTGAGCGAAATTGCTTTGAACCAAACACACATCTCGAAGAGG
>JAAZKT010000131.1 GCA_012799695.1 Clostridiaceae bacterium | reverse complement strand
CTCCTATAAAAAGTCAACAGCATCCACGTATTTTCTACAGGGTGCCGTATTATTTCAAAGGTTTCTAGGAAACCTTTGAAAGCCTTTCACTCGAATAATTTCTCTCCGGGTTCATGTTTTCAGGGTTAAAACCTTCTTTGTTTTTTAACATGCAATAAATGACCCGGCTCATTTTCCTAGCGCAAGCGACAATCGCCTTGCCGGAACCCTTCGTGCTTTTCCAATAGCCATACCTTTGGTAAAAGATCCAGTTAGGGTTTTTCTCGCGCATTCGCAACATTCCCATCACAACTTGAACCATGGCTGTCCTCAATTCCTTGGGCCCTCTCTTGGTAATATGACCCAGGTAGGTCACATCGTTGGATTCCTTCAAATAGGGCACCAATCCACAGTAAGAGGCATACTCCTTGTAACGATCAAACCGATCGATGTCTGCCGTCCAAGCCCGGATCGTCGAGGAGGTCACAAGACCCACGCCAGGAATCGTTCTCAGGATGGCGACCGCGTCGTCTTTTTCAACGTAACGCTCCAGTTCCTGCTCCACTTCTTTCAATGAAGCACTTGTATCCTCCAGCACTTTCAGGATACAATCTAAGACACCGGCAGCTGCTACATTGAATTCTGTGTGGGCCTCGAGCTCGTTACGTAGTTGTTGCCGGCCCTTTTTGCTCTGAAATTGGGATGGCTTAGTTACAATACCGTAGCTCAACATCATGCCATGGATGTTGTTTTTTAACCCCACTATCGTCTTCACCAACTGACTTCTGGTTTTAAGTAAGCGTCGCAGATCTTCCTCGTACTGACTGCATAAGTGGCTTTCCGGAATAAAGTCCTTCGCTAAAAATGTGGCGATGACTCGTGCATCTCGCTTGTCCGTCTTGTTAACGCTCTCCACAACGACCTTGAATTTCAACGTGTTGATAATTTTGCCTCTAAAACCTTCGTTTTCCATAAAGTTCTTAAAATATCGAGCGTTACCTGTCGCTTCTACGGCCAGCACCGCGCTTAACCCATGCTTCTCTTGGGCTTCATGTATCCATGAAGCAAATGCGTCATAGCCCTCGTGCGTGCAGGGATAGATCCCTTCATGGAGTATCTCTCCATCTGCTTTTAGGCCACATACTGTAAATTGCGTCTTGTGTAGGTCAACACCGATGCTCAACTGATGGCTCGTCCTTCCCATTGCTCCTTACCTCCCGGCATTTTCTTAAACAGATGGGCTCCCTGAGTGGTCTAGTGTGCCAGTCTCCTATTCGGTCTCTTGGACCATGGAATGTTTCGATTAAAGATGCGCATTCTCCTGTACAGTCTCGAAGACTAAATAATATGACGAACTTTAATCTTGGCCGTTCTGTTTCTAATCAGTCTGTTATGAAGTACCCCTTGTCTAGAGGTTAGCGGATTAAGTTTCCCCGAAGACACACTGGAGAAGCTTCGCTCAACAGTTCACGGCATTTGGCCACTCTGTTATACGCGGGTTGGATACCGCAGGCTAATGGTTCCGCCGTGAGCGCTGCCTTCTAAAGGCGTGGATCACAGTTGTAACTGTGCCAACATAGATGTGTCGCAGGTCGCTCGAACCTTGAATGTTGCAAAGCCTCTTCAGTATGTCTCCGAGTTTTTATCCCCCGAAGGGAATTCAAATCGTGTTCTTTCTCATTGCTGATACAATGTCGCGATTACATGACGAGAGTTCCATTTGACCTTAAGCGCTCATGCGACCTCCTCCCGTTCATAACTCTTCGTCATCATTCCCCAGATAAAGCATGCCAATTCTCGGGCAATCGCAGCGACGATAACATTTCTCTTTTTCCCGTGTCGCAACATGCGATAATACTTTTTACGCAACCTCACATTGGCTCGATCTGCGTAAGCAATTACCTCTTGAGCATTTCCTGCTTGCCGTGCTTTCAGCGCCTTTGACTTGTATCCAATGATGCCTCTGCAGTAGCATTGAGCAGCTTCAATGAGCAAACTGCGCAAATGCGTATTTCCTGCCTTGCTTATGGATAACCTGTTAATGTTGTCACCACTTGAATGCTCACCCGGCACCAAGCCGAGAAAAGCGGAAAATTGAGGGGCTTTAGCAAATCGCTCAAAATCACCGACCTCAACGAGAAGTGAAAGAGAGTTGTAGGTACTCATCCCCAGAAAACAGCCAAGGCTTTTCAGCTTCTCTTGGTAGCGCTCCCGACTTGCCAATTCTTCAATACGACGGTCGAATTGTGCGAGTCGTTCTTCCAAATGCATGTAGGTAAGAAGATAGTCGTCGAGTGTTTCTTTCTGCATAGCTCGGAGAGGTAACTGTCTTAACCAAGCCAAGTGTTGTCTCGTCCATTTGGTGCCTTCGCTATATTGGAAGCCAAGACGAAGACAAAATGCACCAATCTGCTGTTTGATCCTCTTGAAAGCAATCTTATGATCATCCCGCATTCTCACATATTCTTTTACGTCATTGTCGTCGTCATCCAAAACATAAACATGATTGTAGTTGCCATTGATTAAGCAACGGGCAATTTCAAAGGCGTCACGGATATCCGTTTTGATCCGGAGACCCCTGGGAGCAGGCATGGTCGTTGGAGCCAGAATAACACAATGGATCTTTCGTTCTCTCAGTTGGTGATAGAGCGAATACCCGAAACAACCCGCTTCATATCCACAAAGAATATCTGTCTTTTCGTCTAAACCGTATCTTTTTGCCAACGCCTTGATAAACCTTGCAACCTCATCTGCTGTCGCTGCAACCTTTGCCTCAGCTAATAAACGATCCTTCTGTCCCCAAATACTTTCCAATGCGCAAAGATTGTAGCTTTTGCTATGGACATCCATCCCAATTCTGATTATTCTTTTCATAGTGACCTCCAATTGTATGCGGTAAGTCCCGCGATTTTATTAGCTATATATTAGCTTGGGTAAATCCGCGTTGCTACAATCTGGAGGTCACTTCATATTATCTAAAAACATCAAAACGTTTCTTCAATAGACCACGCTGTTGACCTTTTTATCATTCCTCCTGTTTAACTAATTGAATGCCTTTATTTATCAAGGCTCACAATAATCTGCATCAAATCTTTTACAGCTTTTGAAAGATACTGCTCTTTCCGATAAACCACCGCCATGTCTCGATACGGAACAGACTGTGCGAAGGAGAAGAAAGCCACCTTCTCCGCATTACTGAACTTTGATATACCAGATGGAACCAATGCGGCACCGATCCCCGCCCTAACCATTGCAAACTGAGTTTCAATGGTTCTACACTCCACCGCATTTACCACCCTGAATCCGGCAATTGCGCAAATCTCGTCAAGACTTTTTTGTGTTGGCTGCGAGTCCGCCAATGTAGCAAAACGTTCTCCGGCAATTTCTTTATAGTCCGCGGCAGGATACTTCCTGCCATCGACCTTTACAGCCGTCTTCTTTAGCTTTTGATATATCGGAGTCTCCATATTTACTGCAAGCAGAACTTCCTCTTCCATAATTAGTTGGAAGTTAAAAATCTTCTCATCTATTGGAAGATTTGCGATGCACAGATCAAACTGACCGTGCGCCGCATCATCCAGAAGACTTGCGCCGCCACGCTCCTCAATCACAAGACGCATTCCGGGATAAAACTTTTGAAACCGTTTCACAATCTCAGGCATAAGGTGAATACATCTATGTGGGCTGACACCAACTACAATACTCCCTGATTTATAAGTGGACAGATCCTCAAACTTGCGCTCCATCTGCTGTTCCAGGTCAAGTATCTTCCTTGCGGCTTCAATATATACATGCCCGGCATCAGTAACGCGGACATCCCCTCCTGTGCGGTCAAAGAGCTGTACTCCTTGTTTCTTTTCAATTTTCTTTATGTATTGACTCAGGGATGGCTGAGTAATGCCCAACGAATCCGCTGCCTTGGAAAAGCTTCCTTCATGAGCAAGCACAAGGACATATCTCAGCTGTTTCATGTTCATAGGTTCAACCTCTCATCAGATTTTCGATGACAGCAATGCTTTCTGAGCGTTCTATATTATGTATAACTGCTATCATTTTGTCCTGCTGTTCGTTAGAGAATCTTCCTCCCGACAATGACCGAAACTTATCTTCAATTTCCTGTTCACTCAGCGGGTTGACCGGGTCACCCTTTGCCCCTATGACCTCTGTGTAATAGGTCTGATCTTTAGCCTTAACCTCCACGCCTGATGCCCACTGCTTAGGATAGAGGGAGGTAAACTTATCATCCGTGTTGACGGTCACTTTCGCTGCCAGTGAATTGATCACCGGATCAGTGAGCCTCTCCGGAGCAAACTGTGGAATAAATGCTTGACCATCTACAAGTGCTGCAGATACCGCGTAGGGGAAACTGAACTGTGCTTCCACCGTGTTCTTCGGTGGCTCGGAGAATCCCCAACTCATGCCTGCTACATCATAAGTGGTTACGGTAACCGCTTCGAGATCCTCCGGCCTCAGGCTGTTCTCATTCCGGATCTTGATAGCGCAGTCAATGGCCTGGTGGATATGCCCGCAACAAGCATAGAACTTATGTCCCATGTCCTTGCAATGCCACGTTTCACTCAAGTCTTTAACCAGTTCTTCCAAGTCATACTTATCCGATACCGCATGACCATAGCCACCGTCCGGTGCCTCAAATACATATGTCGGGCCAGTGAAACCAGCTTTTGCAGAAACCGCTGCAAGGTACCCGTGCATTGCAGCCATGCCAGAATGATATCGTTTGCTCATGGAACCATCTGCTGTATAGGCCATCAAACCACCTGTGGATGTACCGGCAAGTCCAAAGGCGTTCGCCATCTGAAGACCATTCAGCCCCATGATATGACCGATGGCAGCCGCTGCGCCAAAAGCTCCACAAGTAGCAGTCCCATGCCAGCCCCTTCTCCTGTGGCTGTCCACTCCGATAGCGATGGCTGCCCTCAACATTACTTCATAACCAACGGCCATTGAAGTAAGGAGTTCCTTACCAGAGATTCCATAAAGAGCGCCAACTGTAAGTATGGATGGAACGATGACTGTGCCGGCGTGAATCTTACTGGGTTTGTGTAAATCGTCCAGTTCCACAGCATGGTTCATTGCACCGTTAATGAGAAGAGCAGTTGCTATAGGTGCCGTTGTATTCTGGAACCACACAGAGGCTTTTCCAGTTTCAGTTGGATCCAATGTACCATTTATAAGGTTCTTAATTTCTTTTCTCTCAGACCCTGCCGTAGCGCAGCCAAGTGTATCAAGCAGACACTTCTTCATCATGGAGATTACCTGATACGGGATGTCCATATATTCATTTTTTGCCGCCCAAGCTGCTAATTCTTTGGTGTATTCTGTCATATGACTTTCGCTTCTATTTTTGAATGGTTATGGGGGTGGGCAAAAAACAAAGATGCAATTTCCCCATTCTTTTTGATATCCTTCCGGTTCCCGGAAAACATCCATTATTTCTTCAGCTCACTGAGCATCCAATCGTATAGTTCTTTGACCCCACGCTGTGTTGGTTCCTGCAATACGACAGGATCCCTGCTTGGATTTGCTTCCAAGAGGCAGACATCTACGTGAATAAAGGCCACATCCCAATTAGTATAGCGGATTCCCTCAAGTGATGCCGCAGCTTCCTTTACCATGGTTATTGTCTTGTCCCAGTTAGAAATCTGAATATCGGGGAATATTACTCCTGTATCCGGATGCCGTACTACAATCAGTTCCCACTTGCTGGAAGTGCAGGAAATTACTCTTCCGGTTTCAACATCCACAATAGAGGTATCGCCGCCAGCTGAATGGTTGTCGATGTAGGAATCTCCCGATCCGCAGCGCATGACGACACCAACCACTTTTACTTCCTTTCCATCAAAAAAGTAATGGTACGGATGGTATTGATGGACTGCGGATAGATAGAAGTCATTATTACGTCCTGATGAATGCAGCCTTCAACAACATACTCGCCTTTTTAAAACTCATCAAAGAATTGATTGTAGCTTGGGATATCCTGGTGATTATATTACTTTAAACCTTCTCCTGTGCCAGTTCTGCAAGGCTTTACAAAAAAGTCCATCAGTTCCCTACAGAACGATTCGTATCCCTCTGTTGTTGCTCCAAGTATGGCAATGGTCTTCATCTTTAAATATCTGGCAAAATCATTGTTAAAGGAGCTTTATGATTTAATTTTGCCCTGCTTTGACGAGTATTGATCCTGCTGTAAAATGCATTATTCTTCCGCGCCACCATAAACTGTTTTCTTGCAATTCCTCTCTTTTCCCAGAATTAGTATTGGAAATAATCCTATATCGTAGAACTGTGGATTGCAAGCGACAGAAAGAAATCCGAATACAGATAAAACTTGAGCTTGTTAGGTATTACCCCCAGATTTCTTGAGGGTTTCATAATACATGTTCAGTTTCTTAAAACTATCCAAATATCCCATATATGTGTACTTCCCCGCTTACTTACGGATCAATTTCAATATCTCAGGGTACTTACCAACATTATCCAACTGCCACATAGTGCATCCCTGTCCATCATTTGCTTCGACAATTTCAATTCCCTCCTCAGTAATTGCTACATCCCATCCAAGATAAGCAATACGATCGGACATTTCAGCAGCCTCTTTGACGGATTTCATAACTAAATCCCAGTGAGGAATCTTCAGACCAATCATCAGCGTTCCTGTAGCAGGATGCTTGGCGTATGTCTCGATATCAAAATTCGTTTTGCCCCGTCCACAAACGATACCATTTTCGATATCAATCGGATACGCAATACCGCCATGGTGAAAATTGTCTACGGTGCTTCCCTTACCGCCGCAACGAATTGCGGCTCCAATTATATGGGCTTCATGATTATCGTCAAGTACAGTACAGAGACGAATTGTGTTAACCGAACTCGGATTCACTGCACTTATCGCTGGATGCTGCTTTATGTATTCCTCAATGGTATAATCAGATGCCGTAAGCTTCTTAGCCCAATCCTTAACTGTCTTAGGATCATACTCTATAAACTCAATGCCACGGCCTTGTGTTTCTGCAACAGGTTTAGCAAGCACATTCCCGTGCTTTTCTATAAATGCAGCAATCATTTCTTCGTCAACATCCTTTGTGGACAGAAACTCTCTTTTCACAAACTTGCTGTATTTTTTGTTGAATTCAATCTTGTTCCGTATAGAACTGAACTCCTCTTTAGAGACACCTCCCATGGATAGTTTCTCCAAGTTTACAGTCTTCCTATTGGTGACAAAAAGATTTCTTTCCCTCTGACTTTTTCGATAGAACTCCAACGTGATAAACTGTTCTGTATTAGTTCCATCCACAATGCGGGATTTTATACAGTCAAGCAACACAAGAACACCATGGCCATTTCCGATAGCATTCCAATTAAATTTAGAGAAAGTCTTTAAATATGTTTTGATCCGTGAAAACATTCTAACGCTCCTAAAAACCGCTGTGGGCTTATTTCATTTTCTTCAGTTTGGAAAGGACCAGTTCACGATTCTTCCAAGCAAAAACACCTACTGCTGTAGCCACAAGAACGATAACGATGTACCGAACAATATCATTTCTATACAGAACAAGGGTTAGGCACATAATAGCAATTCCGCTAATAAGGACAGAGAAAATGAACTCCCTGTTGAAGATCTTTCCATAACCCAATTTACAAGCGTAAATATAATGGAAGGCAAATATGAACACATAACCGATCAATGTCGTATACCCTGCTGCCACATACCCATATTGGGGTATCAGCCAAAGGTTCAGTCCTATATTGATAAGAGCCGCACCAATCGTTGCCAGACCGATATACTTCGTCTTTTTCTCAAAAAACTCTGTTTGCAGGTACATCTGATATACAAATGTGAACAGCGTTCCAGTAAATAGCGGCGGCATAAGGTACATTGCATCAAGGTAGCTTTTACCTCCCAGTATTAAGATAATCTCAGGGGCAAAAAGCATACAGCCAATCACCAGTGCAAAATAACAAAGAAGGTATGGTTTTGATGCTCTTTCAATCTTTCCGATTTCCTTATACTGAAGCATATCCAGCATCCACGGTGCCCAACTACGATTCATGGAGCTCATGAGCAATGTGGCAATATAAACTGTACTATACGCAACACTATACAGTGCTGTATACTCCTCTCCGACGAACTTTGTAATCATAATCTTATCAGAAGAGGATAAGATATAAAGCGATACCAAGTGTAGCAGCAAGGGAAAGCAGAGCAGAAAACCGTCTTTCCAGTATTTCAGCTTGATTGATTTCCCTTGAACAGCGACAAGTATGTAAAAGAACAAACCGACTGCAGCAATAGTTAGATAATGACCGTTGAATCTGCCTGCAAGCTTATCCGATTGAGTAGTTACTAGTAGAAGTGCAATCATCGTTGAAAGCGCAGTAGAAATTATTGTTGTTACTACATATGCTTTATACTTATAAAATGCTCTCTGCTTTGTAGCAAATACGTCGATGGCAGGTGAAAGGAACAAATATAAAAACATTGGCAATACAAATGACTGTGGCAGTTGCATTAAATCTGTAAAAATCCAATCCTTGACACAAAGACATATAAATAAGAAAGCTGAATTGGTAACCGTGGTTAATGTTAGGATAGAAAATGTATAGCTATCCTCGTCACCTTGATATTCATGCTTTGAGCGAATAATTGATAGCGGCAAATCAAAAGTCGTAATCACAACAAAAAAAGAAATCCATGTGGCATATGTGTTAAATAAGCCCAAATCGCTCTTTGTCATGACACGAGTAAACACCGGTAAGGTGATAAACGATATCCCTCGTTGAATCACTGTGCATAGTGTATACCATATACCAGATTTTAGGGCTACAGAACCCTTGACTTGCTCGGCACTATCCTTTGATCCCATTGATAAACTCTCTCCGATCTAATGTGCTTTCTGTACATCAGGTACACAGCAATGCATGCCCAAAATGCTTCCAGATACCAGTACGATCCTGACAAAAGAAGCTTCATAGATGGAACAAAGAAAATCACGAAACAAATCCACCAAGATTCATTTTTGCATGTAATCAGCATTTTCAGTGAGGTAACAACAATTGAAATGCAGAGAATACCTCCAATAATCCACCCATAATTTATCAGCAGTTCGAGGAATATGTTGTGGCAATAACCAACCCAGTAAACACGGCCAATAACATATCGATCTCCATAAGCTCCATAGCCCCAGAATCCATTCTTAATCATGTCAATGGCCATACTATAAAGCTTCGTTCGCCCTGAATTATCGAAAAGTACCTGACCTCCAATAATCATCTGTATCGTTCTCGCAGAAGATCCACCAAAAATGTAGCCAAAAACGGTTCCTAGTCCTACCAGTATAACTTGCATACCAGCAAGAAAGTAGAGTGCCAGTAATAAAGCTATTCCCAGAAACACGGCAAACCTTGCCAATTTGCTAAATTGATCCTTATAACGTAGATACATTATAAGAAACAATATTGCTACACTGATTAACGGTCCTCTCGAACCTCCAAGAAGTATTTCCACGAGCGAGATTCCCGACAATATAAAATAATATTTTTTCTTCTCTCTAAATGCACAGCATGTAAAGGTTGTCAATACGATCAAGTGATCATAACCGTAATTCAAATCGTAGGCAGTACGCATTGGACCTTGTGCAGTTGTTGTGGTAATCCAATAGCCAAGCATCCTTGCGCGTAGAAGTCTATAGGAGTAGTAAGCCAAAAGTATATATGCCACGACCTTCATATACTTAATCAACTCATCCGGATCATCAACAGCACTTACAAACAAGAATGCATATAAAAACTGATTGGGTCTGAATATTCTCGCGCCAATGGGATAACTGCTTTCAAAAAACCAATATGAATACTCAGGATGTATTAAGTAGGTTACAAAAAAAAATGCTGCAACCAATCCAAGACAAATTAAGAATCTTATCAAATACCCATTAGACTCTCTTCGCAATACTAATGATAGAATTAGTGGGAAGTACATCAACAATATGATCAAATAAACCGTCATATTATACGAGAGGAAAGGTAACACAGTAGCAATAAGAACCCGAAAAGCTTCTTGCGCAAAAAACAACACCAACGATAAACCACGCAGCGTTGTGCTTGTAACCCTTATATTCAATGCTTTGTTTCTCATTGCCTTCCCTCCTTTCTTCTTGTATTCAATCTTCTCGGAATCATAAAACAATCCCTACCTTATTCGCAACTGATTAATTATTTCCCTTCCTTCATATTCTTAATTTCGGTGACCTTCTTTTCATAAAAATGCCACTTGCCAATTCCATCACTCATTTGTCCCACATCGGGATCCGCTCGATTGTTTCCCTCAATCAACACCACTTTAGCATCTTTTGTTACTGCCACATCCCATCCAATAAATCGAACTTCGGGCACTATTTTAGCAGCGGCAAGAACCGTATTACAGATTTCATCCCACATAGGAACCACAAACCCTATAATAGGCACTCCAACATCCGGATGTACTACATAGCGGTTGCCATTTTTATCAATCCCGGTACTACACACCATGCCTGTTTGGATATCAATCTGAGACGCAATTCCGTAATGATGAAAATTGTCAGCAACCCTGCCTTTTCTGCCAACTCTTAGTACTGCACCTGGCATAATTTCCGGAACTCCATCCGCTCCAAGGATTGTGACAACGCGCATACTGTTTAAGGACGTCGGATTGAAAGCAGCTAAGCTGGGGTGCTGAATAATCACCTCTTCTAGAAGTACATCTTCTTTGCGAAGATCATCATAAAGGTCACGGGGGTTCTTAATCTCAGTAAGGCTAATGATTCCTACACCTTTTCCATATGTGCCGCCACGTGGCTTTTTAAATGCCTTCTCATGATTAGAGCAAAAAATAGAAAACTCCTCGTAGGATACCGTATGCAAATCCAAAATATCCCTTCCGATAAAATCTTTGAATACTTGCGCAAACAAATCTTTGTCTACAAATATTTTGCTTTTTTCAGAATCATTGCAGATAGAATGTATTTCGGAGGATCGACCGTGTGTAATAAACTCTCTTCGCCCTCGATTATTCTTTTTATAAAATTCATATTGGAAATAATCCTCTCTGGCAGTGCCGTGTCTGTATTTTTCCCAACTCGCATCTATCAACAGGCAGAACTTCTCCCAAAAGCTTAGGTCTCCAATTTTTTCTTGAGCCTTTGAAAACAATTCTCTAAATCTATGTACCTTTTCCACAGTCATGTCTCCCGCCTGTACACTTACAACCCTAATTCATTGAGAAGTTCTGTAAGTTCCTTACGGACACCGCGCTCCATAGGTAACTGAATAGCCACTACACCACCGCGATCATTTGCTTCCTGCATGATCCATCCATTGTCTGTAAGGGCAAGGTCCCACCCCGTATAACGATTCTCAGGGATAATCTCCGCTAATTCCTCTGCAAATGCAATACCTTCGTGATAGTGTGGGAATTGTGTCCCTATGAGGGGAAGTCCAGTATTCGGATGCTTCTCGAACCTCCGTCCGAACTCGTCCGATGTACCATAGCAAACACCGTTATCATCCAAAACACAAAAGATACCGCCTGAACCTCCGTTATCAACTATATTGCCGCCCTGTCCAATTCTCCAGGCTGCTGGGAGAACAACAGTACGGTCGTTCATACGAATCGTGAAAACACGAAGCGTATTGACAGAAGAAGGATGAAATTTTCCAATCTCATCGCTCTGTTTAATCAGTTCCTCCGCATAGAATCCCTTATTATACTTCCTGATAAGTTCATCAAACAAATCAGAGGTATCTTTTCCAGTACTGTCTATGATTTGGATCCCTATACCATTTGCTCCAGCAAAGGGCTTCACAATAAAACGAGTATGCTTCTTTGTAAAAGTTACAAAATCGTCCTTCTTAGTATATGCACCGGAGCAATTCAGGAAATCCCTGTGGTAGTACTTTTTAAACCGCTTATACGTTTCCGCCTTATCGTCATAGATGTACATATTTTTTGTGCCGTTGAATTTCTCGCAGATTGTAATCCGCTCCCTTGTAGGTACGAACTCACGTCTTCTATATTCGGGAAGATCAGCAAAGTGATACATCAAATATTCATCAAATCCAACACTGTTATCCTTTGCCTCATGCATCATATCCTTGAGAAGTTTGTCGGTAACAGTAATGCCCACTCCTGCTTTCTGAAAACGGGCTATCTCAGACATTGCAGCATCTTCATTAAAATTCCTGCGTTGCCAAGTGTCTCTTGCCTTCTTTCCTATAGTAGTGCCTTTAATGGCATTCTTTATTCTCAACCCTATAACACTTGAAATGCTCATGCGCCTTCTCCTTGTACACTTATGATGAACTCCCTATAGATCGTAATCTACAATCCCCCGAAGATATCAGTCCTCAGGGAAACTGAACTCTTCTAGAACCATATTGTTTCCGTCCTCATCCCGGATATCCAGCGTCTCATACACCTTTTTCAAAGTCTTATTAATCTCTTTCCTGCTATCTCCCGTCACATGCATCCGAATACACACTTGATTGAGGGAGCCTGTCTTTTCAACTGTTTCACCCAGACCAAACAGATCTGTTACATTCAGTACTCCCGGTATCTTCCTAACTTCATCTACGCCATCAAATATCGTGATTTTTCCGGGTTTCAGCGCCACATACAGGTTTACACAGGGTGCCTTGATGAAGGGCTCGTCACGTTCTGCTATGGAAAAATCCGCCATCTTACCGGTCAATGCGTAATTCACCATGTACTCCAGAGTGTTGGACTTGTTCAGATAATCCGTAAAAATATAGGACTGACTGCCGCCAAGCCTGTATCCAGCTTCATAAAAGCAGAAATTCTCTTCCTCATCCACGAAGGACTGAAGCGTGATCATTCCATCTTTCAAATCGAGACTTTTGAACACAGCTTTGAACTTTTTGTCATACTGATCTACAAAGGTCTGCAGGTGTTTGGATGGATGGATATACGCAATACCGATACCACCGAAACCGCCCATGGTTGTATTCACATGGCGGTCATAGGAACTGGAAATGCTATAGTTTCCATCCTGGAAGTGATAGCGAATAAACGTGTCATCCATGCCCTGCAGAAATCTCTCTACAAGGACTTTCTTGGATTTTGAGAAACTCTCAGCATACTCATAAGATTTTTTCAACTCTTTTGGGTCATATGCAACTGTTATGCCTCTAGCTCCACT
>JAAZKT010000130.1 GCA_012799695.1 Clostridiaceae bacterium | reverse complement strand
TCGGCAAGAAGTGCTTCGCGCTCCGCATCGCGTCCGTGCTCGCCCGAGATGAAGGCTGGCTCGCCGAACACATGCTGATCCTCAAGCTGACTTCTCCGGAGGGAAAAGTTTACTATATCTGCGGCGCATTCCCTTCCGCCTGCGGCAAGACGAACTTAGCCATGTTGCAGCCGACCGTACCCGGCTGGACTGTTGAAACGGTCGGCGACGATATTGCATGGATGCGTTTCGGTGAAGACGGTCGACTGTACGCAATCAACCCGGAAGCCGGTTTCTTCGGCGTGGCTCCGGGCACTTCTTATCAATCAAATCCGAACGCGATGGATTCAATTAAGCACAACACGATCTTTACGAATGTCGCGCTAAAAGACGACGGCGACGTGTGGTGGGAAGGCATTGACGATCCGGCGCCGGAACATCTCATCGACTGGCACGGAAACGACTGGAGCCCCACATCGGATGCGAAAGCTGCACACCCCAACGCGCGCTTTACCGCGCCGGCAACGAATTGCCCTTCCATCGCGCCGAACTGGGATGATCCTGCCGGTGTGCCAATCGACGCGATTCTCGTCGGGGGACGGCGCCCGTCGACGATTCCGCTCGTCTATCAGAGCCTTAACTGGGAACACGGCGTTTTCCTCGGAGCCGTCATGGGTTCCGAGATCACGGCTGCCGTCATCTCCGACAAAATCGGACAGGTACGCCGCGACCCATTCGCTATGCTGCCCTTCATCGGCTACCACGTCGGCGACTATCTCAGCCACTGGCTGGAGATCGGTCGAAAAGGCGACCCGGATAAGCTTCCGAAAATCTTTGCCGTCAACTGGTTCCGGAGAGGCGAAGACGGACACTTCCTGTGGCCGGGATTCGGCGAGAACAGCCGCGTCCTGAAATGGGTCGTCGAACGCTGCGACGGCACGGTCGGCGCAAATGAAACGGCGATCGGATACATGCCACTTGTAGAGGATCTCTATCTCGACGGCTTAGATATCCCAGAGAAAGACCTCGAAGCGCTCACCACAGTGAACCGCGACGAATGGCAACGGGAGCTTGAGGCGATCCGCAGTCACTTCGAGGGTTACGGACCGAAAATGCCGAAGGAGCTGTTCGAACAACTCGACGCCGTGGAGAAGAGACTTTAGACCTTATATTCGGATTAACAGAAGCTCCCGCGTTTTTATAAGCCAAAGGGGTTGTCTCAAAACCGCTAAAAAGTAGCGGGATTGGAGATAGCCTCTTTCCTTTATGGGAAATCGAGTGCGAAAAGTCCTCTTTATCGAAATAAATTGAAAAAATGTACTCGGACTTAGCAATAGGATCTCGACGCTAACCTTGATCGTGCTGCTATTGAAAAATTCCGCCGGTTCCGGCACTTTTTTTCAACAAAACTTATTCAAAAATCAAGACTACCCTGACTGAGAAGAAAATCAAAGACACCGAGAACTAAAATACCTGTTTCCGTTCGCCAAGGCTTCAGGATGTCCTTGACGATGATGATCTTCTTGAAATTGTCATTGATGTGATCTAAAGACCGGCTCTCTTGGATCGTTTTATCTCTCGTGTCAAGATGTAGAGCTGACTGAATATAATATCGCTTACTACCTTGATTGCACACGAAATCTACTTCCGTCTGTTTGCGTTTATCATCCTCACGGATTTCAACTAAACCGACATCTACATTGTATCCGCGCACAACAAGCTCATTGTAGATAATGTTTTCCATGAGGTGTGATTCCTCTTGCTGGCGAAAATTAAGACAGGCATTTCGCAAACCGACATCGGTGAAATAGTACTTGTTAGGTGTTTGAACATACTTCCTGCCTTTCACATCGTAGCGTTCCGATTTCTCAACAACGAATGCCTCCTCCAAGAAAGACAGATAAGAGTAAATCGTATTGATTGACAACTCCTTTTCACCGTGACTCTGAAAAGTTCTATAAATCTTACGAGGATTGGTGAGTGAACCTACAGAAGAGGCCAGAATGTTCACCAGAGATTCAAGTACGTCCGTGCGCTTTATTTTGTATCGATCGACGATGTCCTTAAAATAGGTATGATCAAATAAATCCCGTAAATAATCAGCTTTTTCCCTGTCTGTTTTCATGGAGAAAAGCTGTGGCATGCCCCCATATGTCACATACTCACCCCACCCGTCTAATTTATCCCCCGGAAAAACGGACATAAATTCGGAAAAAGAAAGAGGATAAACGCGCACCTGGTCGTCACGACCGCGAAATTCGGTAATGATATCGGATGAAAGAAATTTGGAATTACTGCCGGTAACATAGATGTCGACGTTCTTTTCGTATAGGAGTCCGGTAAGTAGATATTCAAACTGATTGACTAACTGTATTTCATCTAACAGAAGATAATACAGGGAATCATCTTGTATGAGAGAACGAATATACGCGTTCAACTTTTCTACATCATGGTGATACTTCAAGTTCTCCACTCGGTCGAACTCTATTTTAATAATATGATCCTCAGGAACTCCTTGGGAAAGCAAATAATTTTTAAATAGAGGATCCAGCAAAAATGTTTTCCCGGATCTGCGTATACCGGTAATAACTTTGACTAATCCGTTTGCTTGTTTGTTGATTAGTTTGTTGAGGTAAAGAGGTCTATTAATTTTCATAACTACTCCGATGAAAATTCTTGCCATTAGTGGCACTTTTTTTCAATAGAATAGTATCACAAAACTCTTTCTTTTTCCATACAAAGGTCACTCTGTACTACAATAAAGGAAGTGAAACTCTTCACCGATTCAGGAAAAAGAAAGGAGTCGTTATGTCACTACTCATTCAAAACTGCACCCTGAGGGGACGCGAAGGTTTATGGGATGTCTACTGTGAAGGCAAGTCAATCGCCGCTATCGGACAGGGACTCGACAGGAAAGCCGACACGACGATCGACGCTAAGGGAAATCTCCTTGTCCCCGCATTCATCGATCCCCATATTCACCTTGATAAGGTCAACATCCTCGACACCGTACGCAAGAACGTGAGCGGCACGTTGACGGAAGCGATCGAGATCATCTGGGATCGAAAGAAAACGTACACGGACGAAGATGTCATCGAGCGCGCCGGGGCAGTACTCGATCTAGCGCTGATGAACGGGACGCTGGCGATGCGCACGCACGTCGACATCGATACGATCGGCGGACTTAAACCGCTCAATGGCGTGTTGGCGCTCCGCGAACGCTATCGTGACAGGATGACGTTGCAGCTTGTCGCATTCCCACAAGAGGGTATCTTGAAGGATCCAGGCTGTGACGTGTTGATGGAAGAAGCGATGAAGATGGGATGCGACATCGTCGGCGGGATGCCAGCGAACGAGAATAACCCGGATGACAGTCGCGCACATGTCAAATTCTGTTTCGATCTCGCCGAGAAGTACAACGCCGACATCGACATGCACGTCGATGAGACGGATGATCCCTTTTACCGGACACTTGAAATGGTCGCGGACGAGACGATCAAACGCGGTTGGCACGGTCGCGTGACGGCGGGACACACGTGCGCTCTCGCGGCATACGATGACCACTATGCAGCCTATGTCATCGACAAGGTCGCGCGCGCCGGCATCCACATGATTACAAACCCCGTCACCAACTTGATGCTTCAGGGTCGCCTCGACAAACAGCCGATCCGCCGAGGCATCACGCGCGTCAAGGAACTGCTTGAAGCCGGTGTCAACGTAAGTTTCGGACAAGACTGCGTCAACGACACGTTCTACCCGCTCGGATGTGCCGACATGCTCCAAGTCGCCAATGTCACCGTCCACGCCGCCCAGATGAGTCTGCCGCACGAGCTGGAGAAAGTCTTCGATATGATCACGACGGACGCCAACAAGATCATGAATCTCCCCGCCTACGGACTCGAAGAGGGTTGCGACGCTAACCTCGTTCTGATCGAAGCGAAGAATATCCGTGAGGCGATGGCGCTCGCTCCGAACAGACCGTACGTCATTCGCGAAGGAAAAGTCGTCGTCAAAAACATTCGCAAAACGGAATACCTATTCTAGTTGATTGCCGAATAATATCGGAGCGGTCGTCCTGGAAATGAAATTCAACAAGCAATCGATCGTTTACACCAAAACATTTAAAAACCTCACGTCCGGAGCTTTCCCGACGTGAGGTTTTTGATTGAACCCTAAAAAACGAGTCGCGGAGACCCGGCTAAAACGGGCGATCGATGCTAACCATATAGCCCGCATCATAAATCGCCATCACGTCGCCTCGGCGGATAGCTTGATCGAGCAGCTTTTGATCGGTGGCGCAATAGCCTGAAATGTTGTGAAGCCCCATCTCGAAAAGGACGGGCGCCATACAGGCGGAAGGACCGACGAGGCTCACTTTGCATCGATCTCCCGCGACTTCTAGCAATCGCGGAAGCGTCTTGTTCGTCAAGGTAGAGCCCGTTATAAAAGCGTAATCTTGTTCGCGGAGAATATATTCGGAGGATGGATCAGGGTAATCGCCTTTCTTGGGTCGTCGTTCAATGATAATCAGATCGGAGATACCGCCGATCTTACGCTCGATATGCGGAAAATGACCGACGACGGCGACTTTCTTGCCGGCAATTTCATCTTGAAACGCAATAAAAGCGTTT
Source organism: Clostridiaceae bacterium (assembly GCA_012799695.1). Taxonomy (GTDB): domain Bacteria; phylum Bacillota; class Clostridia; order Saccharofermentanales; family DTU023; genus UBA4923. The sequence continues at coordinate 1,067 of JAAZKT010000130.1, read as the reverse complement.
AGCTGTTTACGCTTTTCTAAATCGATGGCGCCCGTGCTGATCTCCAGATCGCGAAACCCGCCGAGAGCGTTCACTTTCTCGACTGTATTGTAGTAGCAATTCAATGCCGCCGTCCCGAGCGACGCCTCAAGGTAATTCCAAGATTTGACCATCGCCGCCATATCTCGCAACGACATGCCTTCAACAGGATCGGGGAACTCTGGACCGGGTCCGCGCTCGTGTATGCACATGGCGACACCGGAATTGTCACCGGAAAAGACTTCACACCATGTCACGCCTTGTGAATAGTAATCTACCTTCCACGACGGATCGACACCTTCAATTAGGGCATCGTAAAGTCTCCACGGATCATTGATCATCACGCTTCTCCTAGGGGAATTGTCCTTTTCAACAATTATAACAGCTGCTGCGGCACAAAGTTCAAGGCGCCAAATTCAGTTTGACCACTCGTTGTATAATAGAGTACACTAAATTCACAGCTCGACTGCTATTCATTTTGTGATGAATGATAGCATAACGATTGATATGCAAGTGTCAGAGGGGATATTGTCGAGATGTTTGACGGATGCTGTGACCGGCAATCTCCTGCGAGATGACGTCAATTTTTACGAGGCGAAAACGTGTCATGAGAGCGACAAGGCATAGGGGTGGCAAAGCCAGAAGGGGTCTATGGTACTATCTTTCGATTCCATGAATGAAAAACTGGTTGCTTCGGGGCGCCGGCGCGTTGCTGTTGCCGCCGCCCACGACGAGGATGTGCTGCTCTCGGTCGACGAGGCGGCAATTTTGGGAATCGTCGATCCGATACTCATCGGTCATCGCAAAAAAATCATTGAAGCCGGCGATCGTTGTGAAGTTCAAGCTGAACAATACGAAATTATTGAAGAGCCGGACGATATCGAGGCGTGCAACTTGGCTGTTCGCTTGATACGCCAAGGACATGCCGACGCCATTATGAAGGGGCTCGTCGGCACCGCCTACGTGCTCAAAGCGATCCTGAATCGCGAAACGGGAATAAGAGACGGAGAATTGCTTTCGCATATCGGTCTCTTTTTTATTCCGAAGAT
>JAAZKT010000087.1 GCA_012799695.1 Clostridiaceae bacterium | reverse complement strand
GGGCGGCGACCTTTGCCTTTGCTGTTGATTTAGGTATGGCGAGGGGAACGAACTCGTCTTCTTCCGGATCCGCTCAAATCGCGTTGGGCGGAATATTGTCGGCACTTTGTTGGCTCTTCCTGATTCTCGCCGGCGTGATGCCTACCGGCCGATTCTTCCTTCTGACAATGGCATCGCTTGTCATTATCGTCGCTTGTTTGGAGCTTGGACAGCGCGGCGCATTTCTCGTCTACCTTGCCACATCGGCTCTCGCCTTCGTATACCCCAACATCTTTACCTGCGTTATGTTTGCGCTTTGTTTCGGTCTTTTGCCGCAACTTATCGTGTTTCTGCGCGTGAGGACCAGCACGTTCATCATGAGGATCGTGACACACATCGTCATGTCGGCGATGGCGTTGCTTGCTCTTTTCATCATCGGCATCGATCGTTTCACATTTGGGAGATTTGAGCCGTCGAATCTCGTAATCGTTATACTCGTGATGGTCTTGTTGCAACTGTTTCTGCTTATCTATCACTATGTGCTGAGAGTGTTTGAACGCTTCTATATGGACAGGATTTCACCTTGGGTGAGGCGACGTTCGTAGCGTCTGTGCCATATTCTGCTCAAGAATGCGCTGAGCAAAATCGGCGCTATTCGTTTTTCTTTTCGCCGATAAGAATGGAGCGCGCCGCTTGGACGGTGTCTTCGAGTGTCTTTATTCGTCGCCAATAGAGAAGTTTTCTGATTTCGCGGGCAATCGTGATCAGCAAGACGAGCGAAAGGATGATGGCGAGCACAATAATGCTGGTGGCAAGGTTCGGGTTTCGGATCATTTGTTGAATGCCGCGGCTGAGAAAATTGTTGCTCGCCAAAATATCGGTATCAGACCCGACGCGCACGGGTATGCGCGTGCCGTCCTTTAAAGTGAAAAGCACTTGTCCCGTCATGACGCCCTTCTGGACAGGAAGGGGATAAGGCGCGTTTCCGATGTAATCGAGTTTGGGCAAAAGAAAGTGATCTGTTTTCGGATGGATGTAATCGACTGAATCGAGGTACATCAAGGAAAACAGTTCGCCGTTTTCAGCCGCCTCCGGTGCCCCGGGGTATTTTTCTCCTGCGCGTGTCAGGATTGATTTTGTGTAGAAAGTGTCGATTTCCTGATAGAGCTGAAGTGTCGGCTGGATCAAGTTGACTTGGTTAAGCGACGCCGTCAATGTCATGATGGCGATGCCGTCGGGCGTCGTTCCTGCGGTGACTGCAAGTGAGTAGCGATTCGACATCATCAGCCAAGCGCTCGTGATTCGGTTCTCGGTAAGTGTTCTGAGTCGACTTGCCGGAGAGCGCATGGCGGCGACGCGGACACCGGTCTCTAGTGTTACCTGTATCAGTTCCTCTTGAAGGGTAAGTATGTTCTTTGCTCGCGTGTTCGCCTGTATGGCAGCGAAAAGGCGTGCTACGTCCCGGAGCGTCGTCTTGGCAGTCGAGACCGTGTCGGCGGCCTCGGGAAGTGTCGGTGCGCCTAGTATATTCAGGGCGTTGTGCTCATCCAACGCGAACATAGCGTCGGCAATCTCGCTCGGGGGCTCCGATTCACGCTCCGCTCGCGCCACATCACACGCGAAAAAGGTCGTCCGGTTCATCCCGAGCATAGCGGCTGTTTTTCGCATTTCCACAATAAAATCTTCTTTGGATCCCGCCATCTTTTCGGCGAGCGCAACGGAGGCGGCGTCTGATTGCTGACACATCATGCGTAGCAACATATACCGAATCGGAAAGGAATCGCCTTCCTTTAACGGAATATCAATCGCGCTCTCGTGCTCCGCGAGCCTCGCCGCTTCTTTCCCGATGACGATCATATCGTCAACAGCGAGGCGCTCCGATGCCAGATATAGAGTCATGAGCCGCGAGATTGCGGGAATTTCCAGAACGCTTTCACTGTTCCTTGCATAAAGTTCCGATCGGAGAGAGGAGTCGAGTGTAAGCACGGCAGGCAACTTCAGTGACGGCTCAAAACCATCGCTGATGAAAATTTCCGACGGATCGGTCGGAGGTTGATTGTTTGCGCAAACTCCGGCTCGTGAAGGGAATATGCAGATAAAGAGCAGTGCGCACAGCAATACGACGACAAATGACCGTTTTAACGACAACGGAAATAATACAGAGAACACCGGTTGTAAGCAGATTCTGTTCACATCCCGATCATACCACAGACGCCGTTCGTTCAGCGTAAAAGGCGCGACGCGTATGATACAATTACCTTTGAGCTTAGGCGCGTAGATGGCGCTGATCGCACGTTAGAAATTGAAAAGGCAGGCATGTCTCGACAGATGAATCGGTCTTCACATAGAACTCTATATCTTCGAGTATTTTCTCTCGTTCTCATGACAATTTTTGTCTTGACCGCTGTGGCTTGTTCAGAGCGGGAAGGTCGTGAAACCGTGCGCATTGCGGACTATGGAAATAACGGTGCCGATTTCGCGCGAGAACTCGCTCTCCGCTACCCTAGGCGTGAGGCATATTCCGATCAGGAAAGGATGGCGTCCGTCTATATCGCCAACCGGCTGACGGAGATGGGCTATAGCCCCGAGATTCAAGAATTCACCGCACTCGACAGTGAAGGCAACTACAAATCTTCGCAGAATATCATTGTTCGTCTCAACGGCAACGGTTTTCGTTATGCGCCGAAGACAAAGGAGACGGGCGATCAGACGCCGGACAGGCGCAAGGATGACCTTATTTTAATTGTCGGCGCGCACTACGACACACCTCCTGTCAATCTTGAACCGGGTGAAGATGGGGTCACGGAGCCCATCGTTGCCGACGGTATCCACGACAATGCGTCGGGAGTCGCTGCCGTAATGACGGCGGCGAGGATTATGCGTGAAGTAAAGCCGGGATACGATGTCACGTTCGTTTTATTCGGTGCGGGAACCGCTTCCTACACCGGCGCGAAACACTTCCTTAGCTCGTTGAAGGATGAGGAACGTTCGCGAATCGACGCGATGGTCAACGTCGGTCCGATTTTTGCAGGCGACAAAGTTTACGCACATGCGGGGCATAACTCGGTGACAGGCGGAGAGTACAAGAATTACGCCAAGCGGAGAAAACTCTATCAGATGACAGATATTTTTTTCGAATACAAGCTCAATACGCGAAACGGATATGCCATCTATACGAACCAGGCTTCTTTTCTTGCCGAGACGACCCACGGAACGAGAGGTATTTTCCGCGAATGGACCACAAAGCTGTCCGATCACACGCCGTTTGACAAAGCGGGCATTCCCGTTGTTTTTATGGAATCGGGCGAGTACCGCATTAAGTCCGCGTCGGAAGTCGGACTTGAGAGTAAAAACCCTTTGTTTAATTCGTCGAACGGTGTGATTTCCGGAACTCAATTTGACTGTACGAGCACGCTCGAAGAACTTTTCAAGGACATGGAAGAGCAAAGGGCGCGACAGACGTTGCCGATCGATTGGGAGAATTTAGAGGAAGAAACGGACGCGAGCGACGACGGAACCGAACAAAAACGTATTCCGCGCCTACCGTTGCGCATAAACAATACGGCTTTTGTGATCGTCCAATTGGCTCGAAAGGGACCGCTCGACTACGAATTTGACGGATCGTGATCCATAAAACGGATAGACCAGTTGAATCACACAATCTCTGTGGTCCTGTGCCGAACGGTTTGCTTGATAAAACGGAGATGTCGCCAAGAAGGATCATGACGTAGCGGACTTGCATGCGAGGAGGTTAATTATGATGAATATATTGTTGGCTCATACTATTCTAGGTATATCGGATCTGCTTTTTTGGGGTATTGTCATTGCAATTGCCGTGATCGCGGAACTCGCCACACTGAACCTCGTTTCCATCTGGTTTATTTTCGGAGCGATCGTTTCGCTGGTCGCATCATTTCTTGGAGCTTCTGTCGCGTTGCAGTTCGCGCTTTTTATCGTTCTATCGGGAATCGGATTTCTCGTCTTTTTCTTCGTAATCAAGCCGAAACTTGCGAATCGCGTCGTCAGAGCGACAAATGCCGACCGTATTATCGGCGAGGAAGGCACCGTCATTCAGACGATCGACTCGATGACAGGCGCCGGTCAGATTAACGTGCGCGGGCAGATTTGGAGTGCAAAAATCGAGGGCGAAGGTGTTCTTGGAGAAGGTGAACTCGTTAAAGTTCTTGATATTTCAGGTGTCAAAGCGGTTGTCGAGCCTGTTGCGGAAGATACGCCTTCGTCTTAGGTAAACAAGTAAAGTGGAATTGTTTAGATTTCGAGAACAAAAAGGATGGTCTCAACGACCATAAACGGGCATCTACAGACTAGGAGGATCCCATGTATAGTTTAGCCATAGTATTTTTAGCATCGCCCGCATCCCTCATGGGATTCATCGCATTGGGCATTCTTGCGCTCGCCGTTTTGATTTTGTTTATCAGGAATATTCGCGTTGTACCGCAGGCTCATGCCTTTGTCATTGAACGTCTGGGCACTTACAAGGCGACATGGAATACGGGACTTCATGCGAAAATGCCGTTTATCGATAAGGTAGAACGCCGTGTTTCGCTGAAGGAGCGAGTCGCCGACTTCCCGCCGCAGGCAGTGATCACGCGAGACAACGTCACGATGCAAATCGATACGGTCGTGTTCTATCAGATAGTCGATCCTGTTCTTTATTGTTACGGTATTGAAAACCCGATCGTCGCGATCGAGAACTTGTCGGCGACAACGTTGCGTAACCTGATCGGAGATCTGGAGCTCGATGAGACGTTGACGTCGCGTGACGTGATCAATACACGTATGCGCCAGACGCTCGATGAAGCGACAGATCCTTGGGGGATTAAGGTAAATCGTGTGGAGCTTAAAAACATCATTCCTCCGAGAGAGATTCAGACTGCGATGGAGCGCCAGATGAAAGCGGAACGCGAAAAACGCGAGAAGATTCTGATCTCGGAAGGGGAGAAGGAATCGTTAATTCGTGTCGCAGAAGGTGAAAAAGAAGCGGCCATCTTGCGTGCCGATGCAAAGAAGGAAGAGGCAATCCGCGAGTCACAGGGGCGTGCGGAGGCGATCCTGACGATCCAGAGAGCGACTGCGGAAGGTTTGCGTATGATCAAGGAAGTTCAAGCCGACGAAGCGCTGATCGCGCTCAAGAGTCTTGAGACGATGGTGAGCGTTGCGGACGGTCGTGCCACTAAAATCATTATTCCGTCGAACATTCAAAGTCTCGCCGGGTTGGCGGTATCCTTGAAAGAACTTATCAACGATTCAAACATCGACACATCGACATCTGTCGATCCGTCTTAGAAAAGCCTGCTGATTTTATAATCGGCGCCTTTCGACGTAGTGAGTTGGAACAAAAGAAGCGAGGCGACCTATGCCGCGAGGATGAGTATCTCCTCGCTTTATATTCATGTTCCCTTCTGTCACGGTAAGTGCGCTTACTGTGACTTTTTCTCGATCGC
>JAAZKT010000086.1 GCA_012799695.1 Clostridiaceae bacterium | reverse complement strand
CCGGTTCAGGCGTCGATCCAGGTATCGGGTCATCCCATTCATCGAGAGCTAAGAGCATGCGCGGTCCGGCAAGCAATTCATCGTCCGTTTTCCCATCACGAAATACTGAAAGCAATGCATCGGATTCGGCACGTATACGATTCTCAAGGTAGCGTCCGCCAAACCTTTGATAACCTTCCAGAAGTGCTCGCGCAAATGAAAGCGTCACGCTCCAGTGCTGATTGACGGGCTCATGCTCGGGCGTGTCGGTACGATCTCCCTCAAGATTCGATTCGGTTATCTCCATTTCATTGGAAGAACTCGCGTTAGATTCGGTACTCCTGAGCACGGAGGCGTGAAATCCCGATCCTTTCGGTCGGAATGCCTGATCGAAATCCTCTACCCAATCGAGGAACGCGGAGCGTTCGTTCAACCTGACAAGCGCCCTGCCGTATCGAATCTGATCGCCGGCAAGAAAACTCGACGTCTTTGTGCCCGGAAAACCGCGGCGTTCCGATGTCTCGTACGAACTCGCCAATAGACCGTCCACTTGTTCTCCATAAACCATGACCGAAGTCGAGAGGCGACTTTTCATAATCTTCCTGATGCCGGGTGCCAGAAGTTCCGGATCGCATTCCTTTACCGATGAAGCGAGACCGGGTAGTGGCGGAAGCGCTACACTTCGTCGACCCGGCAAAAGCACAAACTCAAAAAGGAGAATCATTAAGACAGCGAGCACAAGAACGCCCGCCACGATTAACAATATGATCCTTTTTCTTTTTGACATTTGTCGATCCATCCTTTAGCTTTATTTTATCATCTAGACAACACGGACGGATACGGAATGGAAACATGCGGACTGACAGCTGAATACAACCCTTTTCATAGAGGGCACGCACGCCAACTCGAATTAATACGAGAAACGTTCGGACGTGATGTCGGCATCGTTGTCTGCCTGTCGGGGCCGTTCTGTCAACATGGAGTCCCTGCCATGCTCGACAAAGGAGAACGCGCAAACATCGCCCTCAGCCACGGAGCCGATCTCGTCATTGAACTGCCCCAAGCGTTTGCTCTCGCATCCGCCGAACGGTTCGCCGAGGGAGCGATCGGTATCCTCCGATCGACCGGCGTCGTCCGCCACATCGCTTACGGCAGCGAGTATCCGGAAGGCCGCAACGCCATCTGCGAGGCAGCTGAATTTCTTGCGGATGAGCCTGAAGAACTGTACGACAACATCCTCGACGGCATTCGCGACGGAAAGGGATTCGCCGCATCGCGGTCGGATGCCGTCGCGGGCTTGACCGGTAACGCACGACATAAGGCGATCTTGGAAGCACCCAACTCCATTCTTGCCGTCGAGTACGAAAAAGCGTTGCGAAAACAACGACGCGAAACAGAAGACAGCGGGACCGACGACAACGCAACATCGCATGAGATTGAGACGATCGCGCTTCCCCTTTTTGACAAACAGATTCAATCATCAACCGCCGTGCGCAGAGTCGTCTCGTGGGCGAAGTATAGAACGTCGGAAGACGTTTCCGGCAGCACTTACTCCCTTTTAGAAGTTTTCCGCCATCTTTCATCTGTTTTGACGCACGATTCGGCAGCCGCCGTCATGAAGGCACTCGCCGAGGGAAGAGGTCTCGTAACGGAGGAGATGATCGCATCGTCGCTTCTCCTCTCGCCGCACTTTCGCGATGTCGAGGCTCTTAAGGAGATTAACGGAATGCAGGGCGGTCTCGCCGAAAGGCTTTGCGGAGTACTTCGCGATGACCCGCTCAACGTCCTGAGACATGGGGAGCGAACGCATGACCAAGAGATATCTCTTCCCTACGATCGTTTTATTCGCGAGATGGCGACGCGCACTCATCCCGCCTCCCGCGTACGACGCGCCATTCTCGCCTCCGCGTTCAATATCCGGAATGACGATACGGCACTTTGTCATGACGATCCTCAGTATATTCGCGTCCTTGGCTTTACACGTCGCGGCAGACGTCTCCTTTCCTTTATGCGCCACACCGCCGCTCTACCCGTCTTGATGAGCGCTTCCGATGCGCGTTCGCTTGAAACTGAATCGGCTCGCCGACAGGCAAAACTCGATTTATACGCGCAGGCTTGGTGGAATCATTTTGCTTCGTTGCATGATGTCGATGAGTTCAAAAGGAGCGCCATCATCTTGAAGTAGCACACCCTTATCTCGCTCAACTCCTGATAAAGGATGTGGTAAAGTGAGTAAGGCAAAACGATTTACGAAGGAGGTTGCACAAGATGAAGAAAAACATATTTGACACGCTGGTCGAGCGCGGATATGTCGCTCAGGTCACTCATGAGAATGAGGTGCGTGACTATCTGTCGAAAGAAGGTGCGACTTTCTACGTCGGCTTTGATCCCACGGCTGACAGCCTTCACGTCGGTCATCTGCTTCAACTCATGGTCATGAGACATATGCAGAATGCCGGAATCGTCCCGATCGCGCTCATGGGCGGCGGCACGGGATATATCGGAGACCCCTCAGATCGCACGGATATGCGCTCCGTCATGTCTCCTGAAACGATCGAGTATAATGTCGGCTGCTTCGCCGAGCAGATGAAACGCATCCTCGACATCAGTGACGGCAAGATCATCTTTGTCAACAATGCCGACTGGCTCGTCCCCATGAATTACATCGAATTCATTCGCGAAGTCGGACCGCACTTTACTGTCAACAGGATGCTCAGCGCCGACTGTTACAAGCAAAGACTCGACAGCGGGCTGACCTTCCTCGAGTTTAATTATATGATGCTTCAGGCATATGACTTCCTCAATCTCTTCCGCACCTACGGCTGTCGCCTTCAGGCAGGCGGAGACGATCAGTGGTCCAACATCATCGCAGGCACGGAGTTAATCCGCCGCAAAGAGCAAGAGCCTGCCTATGGCATGACGTTTCAGCTGCTCACGACGGCATCCGGAGAAAAAATGGGCAAGACGGCGCGCGGCGCCCTGTGGCTTGACGAGGATAAATGTTCCGTCTACGACTTCTACCAGTACTGGAGGAATGTCGAGGATGAGGTCGTCACGCGGTCGATGCGCCTGCTGACCATGCTCCCGCTCGAAGAAATTGCGGAATACGATAAGCTTATCGGCTCCGACATCAATGTCGCCAAGGAACGACTCGCCCTTGAGGTCACGTCGATCGTTCATGGACGTGAGAAAGCTGAACAAGCGGCGCAGGCGGCGCGCTCCGTTTTCGGCGGTGGGGGCGATGACGCTTCCGTACCGACGGAAAACATCACGCGTGAAGATCTCGGTTCGACGTTTATCGACGTCTTGACAAAATACGGGCTGACCGCTTCGAAAAGTGAGGCGCGTCGTCTGATCAGTCAAGGCGGTTTCTACGTCGGCGACGAAAACGTGAAAGAGTTGTTCGCTACACTCGATGAAGACGCATTTTCCGGTGGCGAGCTGCTCATCCGCCTCGGCAAGAAGCGCTACGTCAAACTCGTAATTGATTAGCGAATTTCCGTACTGATTACAAGCTCGCGGGAAATGTAAATACCGCAAGTGTCCCCCGGCGACAGTGGAGGCGAACGTTGTCGGGGTGATTCGTGAGCGCGCGATTACTCAGGCAGAGGGCACGCGCCTGCGCCAAACATGCGTCGTCGAGTTCCCAGCACAAACCTTTGAGCGTCAAACCGCTGACATCTTCGTCGAGCGGCTGCGCGGAAAAGAGGAACAACCTCTCCCCCGCCCGAGCGAAACAGTCGCGATGGAAGACGGGTGCGAGCGTTACGGGACCTGCAACGATGCGTCCCAGCGTCGTTCCGTCCGTCAAATAAACGTCTGCGCCGCGTCGAGCCGCTAAGGCGGCTAATGCGAGATTTGCGATTGTATGATCGTGCCGAGAACCGAAATAGTTGACAAAGAGCAGAGAGACTCCGGTCAAATCGTCACATCGGTCGAATTTTTCGTAAAGCTCGAACTCGTCCTGCGGGATTTTTTCGCCTAGAGAATGAAGTACTGCAGCAGCCAAGGCGAGTTCGCCGTCCGTATGGTTCTTATCGACGGGAAATACCATCAGCTTCGTTGACGCAAGCATACGTCGTTCAAAATCGTTTTCGATCGAATCAAAATCCCCGATCACAAGATCAGGGTGAAATCCCAGTCGGGTAACACAATCAGCCCCGCCGTCAGCGGCGATGATGTATTTAGTCTGCGACAGCAGAAGCGATGCGAAAATGTCTTCCGGGCCTTGGCATCCTGCGAGCGCGATGGCCGCATCGAACGATCGGATGTTCATAATTTCGCTTTGGCCAGCCTGATCGCACGACCGAGCGATTCTGCCGCCTCTTTGGGAGATTCCTGTCCAAAGACGGCCGATCCGGCAACGATCATATCGGCGCCGGCGCGAACGATATCAGCGGCATTGTCGAGCGTCACGCCCCCATCGACCTGCAAACGAATCGGAAAGCCGGAAGCATCGATCATCGCTCGCGTCTTTTTTATTTTTTCCATCACTTGTGGAATAAATGATTGTCCGCTGAATCCCGGGTTTACCGACATCAGGAGAATCATGTCGAGATCGGGAAGCAACCATTGGATCGTCTCGATCGGCGTCGCGGGATTTAGCGAAATACCGGCATAGCATCCGAGCGCCCTGATCTCATTCAGCGTTCTCTGGGCATGGTACAGAATTTCCTGATGTACGACGAGGGTCGACGCTCCGGCCTCGGCATATGACGCCAACAGTTTGCCGGGGTTCGTCACCATCAAGTGGACATCGAGCTGTTTGTCGGTTCGCTTGGAAAGAGCCTTGATGACGGGCGGCCCGAACGTCAAATTCGGTACGAAATGGCCATCCATCACATCGCAGTGCACCATATCGATGCTGTCGCCTAGGAGGTTGATTTCCTCGGCAAGATTGGCGAGATCCGATGAAAGGATGGAAGGACATAAGAGCACGCGAGAACGATTCGCAAAAGCGTCCTCGCGCACAGTTGTCTTTGTTTTAATACTCATCGGGTGCCCCCTCCGGTGCTCGTACACCGCTTTGCTGAATCTTTGCCGACATATGGGGAAGATTCAGCTTGTTTGGCGCGTTTATCTGATGCGCGATAGTCGTTTACCCGCCGCCGCCTTCACCGCCGTCATCTTCCGTGGTTGTCGTTGTCGTTGTTGTCGGAGTAGTCGTAGTCGGAGTAGTCGTAGTCGGAGGATTGATGTAGTTCTGGTAATCCTCAAAAGAACCGTAAATGAGATCAACGCCGTCCGCGGGACTGAACGTCACACCGGGTGCAGGCCATTGCGCAATCACATAGATCTCACTCGCATCGTCGTCATTTTTCGGATTCAGTGTCGTCGTCGATCCGCTCCAGCGCGTCATGCGAATGGTGGTAACCCCAAGTTTTGTCAGTCTGTCCTTTGCCACATCGAAAGTCGATCCCTCTAAGAGCGGCATCGTCTGTTCGGGCGGCAGAGTGGTCGTCGGATTTAAGTAGTTATACAGTTCTTGCGCGGTGCCCACGACGATCGTCACCGGCGTATTCTGCGGGACCTCCGTATCGGGCGCCGGCGTCTGCAGAATGACCCATTTATCCTCTGCGGGCGGAGGTTCTTCGGACATGTACGACTCACCGCCGATGAGCAGTGAATTCTCCGAAAGCAATTCAATCGCCGTCTCGTATCTTAATCCCATAATATTCGGTACCAGTACGTGAGAAGGTCCCGAACTGTATACAAGCTCGATCGTAGCGCCATGAGGAACGAGTTCGCCCGCTGCGGGTACGGTCCTGATAACCTGTCCTTTCGGCACGGTATTAGATGCTTCCGTCGTAAATTTCACCACGAATCCTTGCGAACGCAGCGTGATATCGGCGAGACTCGACGACTGTCCCACAACATCGGGAACCTGCTCGGAGTCTTTGCCAATTGAAATGTAAAGAGTCAACGTGACACCTTTCGGCTTGATTTTTACATTGCCGTCCGACTCGGGCTCCTGCCTCAGAACGATATCGGGAAGCACCGTATCGCTCTCCTCATATCTCTTCTCAATCGTCATTCCCGCTCCTTCGAGCAGCGCGAGTTGAGTAACAATATCACCCATGGAGCTCCCCTGGAAATTCGGCAAGACGATTTCCGACTGATTGGGATCCACCGGACCTTCCGGAGAGAATCGATTCATAAGATAAACGGTCAATACGGCGAGCAGAGCAATCGCAACCGTGACGACTGTCACGGCGACAGCCGTCTCTCGAAATCGCGATGAACGCCTTCTGTTGTACGTTCGCTCAATTTCCTGCATCTTCCGGAAATTCGACTCCGTATTCGATACACCGATCGCCGACGTCGAGGCATCTTCCCAGACAGCGGCAGATTTGGGGATGACACCATATACGCCTTCCGGATCGACCATGAACGCGTCGAGTTCATCGACGAGTTCACGTGCCGTCTGATAACGAGCGTCGGGATTTTTCTGGATGGCGCGGTTGATGATCTTGTCAAGCGCAGGGGGTAACGACGACACGATCGTCGACGGTGCGGGCGGTACTTCCTGCAAATGCTTAATCGCGACAGCGACGGAAGACTCGCCGTCGAACGGCAACGTTCCGGTCAACATCTCGTAAAACATGATGCCGAGCGAATAGAGATCTGAACGCGCCGTCACCTGCCCGCCACGAGCCTGCTCAGGCGAAAAATAATGGACGGATCCCATCACGACACCGCCTGTCAGCGTGATTGTGTTGGTGCTGGACGCCCGGGCAATGCCGAAGTCGGTCACCTTCGCGACCATGTCGTGAGTAATCAGTATGTTCTGCGGTTTAATATCGCGATGAATCACTTCACGCCTATGCGCGTGTTCCAGAGCGAGCGCGACTTGAATCAAGAGCGGCGTAGCCAAACGATAATCGATTGGCCCGTGCCGACGGATAATTTCTTTTAGCGTATTCCCCTCGATATACTCCTGCACGATATAGCGGACGCCTTCGTGCGAGCCGTAATCGAGAACACGGACAATATTGGGGTGGTCAAGACTGGCCGCTGCACGCGCTTCCGTTGCGAATCGACGGACAAATTCCGGATCATTCGCCAAATCGGCGTGCATGACTTTAACGGCGACCCTTTCGCCCGATAATGAATCAACTGCCAGATAGACCGTCGCCATACCGCCCTGTCCCAACGTACGGGCGATGCGGTACCTCTCAGCGACGACAGTCCCTGCAGGAAATGGTTGCTTAGTAATCATTAACTATCTCCAGTCAGGCAAAAACGACGACAACCGTAACGTTGTCCGGCGCTCCCGCCTCGAGTGTTTGCTCAATGAGGGACGACGCGGCAGCCTCAGGATTGTTCGCTTGGCGCATCGTCGCCTGAATATTTTCAAACGTCACAAATCCGTGCAATCCGTCACTTGACAACAGGAAACGGTCTCCAGGCAAGAGATCAACGTGCGTGATCTCCGGTTTAACATACTCCGGAAAGCCCAACGCCTGTGTCAAAACATGACGCCGCGGATGTATCGTGCTTTCGTTCTCCGTTATCGAGCCGGATACGACCATCTTGTGTACGTACGTGTCATCCTCTGTCAAGAGATCCAGCTTGTTATCGCGGTAGAGATAACAGCGGCTGTCACCGATATGCGCCACGTAACAACTTCTCTCGTAGAACACCGTCAGGGTCATCGTTGTTCCCATGCCGAAATTCTCTTGACTCTCCAGAGAAGTCAGATAAACGCGGACATTCGTCTTTTGCATGACATCCTCAAGGACGTCCCGAACCCTATAGGGGTCGTTCTCATCGGGCAACGCCGTGCGCAGGTGTGCCTTTGCATACTCGACGGCAGTCTTGCTTGCCAGCTCACCATTCCTGTGTCCGCCGAGTCCATCACAGACAATAAAGATCAGCGGCCACTGATTATTGTGGGCATCGATTGCGTATGAGTCCTCATTCTTCTCGCGAATGAGACCAATATGCGTCATCCCTGCGTATGTGATTAAATCACCGGCCATACCCTGTGCGCTTTCCTCTTCATATAATCTGATTGCACAAAACACGCTTGATCTTTTCAATCGCGTTGCAAGGCAAACATCAGCTCTCCTTCTAATCATCCGTAGCATCCATGATAGCGAATCCACAAAAATGGAAAAACGGAATAACAAAAAGAGCGGTCGGAAAGTATTATGTCCTATTGACTGATTGTATCAGTTTGACAAAAGTCCCGCAACAAATGCGTCTGACAACACTCTAAGAGATTGAAACCTTACCTCGTGCGTCTCATAAGCGCAATAAAGAAACCATCTGAATGACACATATGCGGCAATAATAGAAGCGTCCCGGGTAATCGCGCCTGGAGTGGGCTTTCAGGTGTTTTTTGTTCGCTTGTCGGACAATTATCGCTATAGGCGCCTATGCGATCTATATCAAGGTGTATTAGCTCGAACGCCTCGCCTTCATTCGAATCGAGAAAAGCCCTTACCTGTTCCTCATTCTCCTCAGGATTGATCGTACACGTCGAATACATGAGCAATCCGCCGGCAACGACCGCCTTCGAACCGTTCGTAAGAATGGCGCGCTGAATGGGCAAAAGGCGCTCAACAGTCTCCGATGTCACGCGCG
Source organism: Clostridiaceae bacterium (assembly GCA_012799695.1). Classification (GTDB taxonomy): domain Bacteria; phylum Bacillota; class Clostridia; order Saccharofermentanales; family DTU023; genus UBA4923. Next base: position 27,158 of record JAAZKT010000086.1, on the reverse strand, counting down.
ATCGTATTTCAGGACGCTTTTGCAGAAGACCGAGTCCCGTACACGGAACATCGCAAAGCACAAGGTCAAACGAATCGTCGAATTCATCCCGGTGTACCGTTGCATCGATGCAATACCGGTCAACCGCCCCGAAACCGAGACGCTCCATCATCTCGATGAGCGAAAGCAGACGGTCCTCCGATTGATCGCAGGCAACAATTCCGCGGATGTTCCCCTTTAATTCAGCGACATGAGACAATTTGCCTCCCGGAGCCGCACATAAATCCAGTACGCGGTCATCGGGTTCGACGCCGGACAAAGCGCCGACAAGCATCGCCGACTGCGACTGTAAGGAAAACAACCCGTCTCGGTAAGCCTGTAATTGCGTAACATCTGTGCCGCCGGGCTCTAATCCATACGCGCAATCGGGCCAGGCGAGCTTTCTCAAACAAAGCGCCTCAGTTTCCTCGCTGTCCGCCCACCGATTGAACTCGTCCGCCTTCATTCGATTCATCCGTATCGACACATATGCCGGAGATTGAAGACTGTTTTGCCCGATCGCGATGGCATGCTCTTTCCCGTACCACCGCGTCAGCATCGCAAAGAGCTCTTGCGTCAGCCCGAGTTCAAGCGCTTGCCGTTCGTCCGCCGGAAGCTCCGGCTTCCGCCGCGTCAGCTTTCGCATGATCGCATTGACAAAACCCGTCGCCCTCTCGCCGGACAGAAAACGTACTAATTTGACACTTTCATCGACAGCCGCTCTCGGCGGTACGTGGTAAGAAAAATAGAGTTGCCATACGCCCATTCGGAGAGCCGTCAACACGGATGGGTCGAGCGCCTCCAAAGGTCGCGAAGAAGCTTGCGCTACGTAGCAATCGATCAAAGGCAGATACGAAAGAGTCCCGTAAATAAGCGCGGAAGCAAAAGACTTGTCGCGCGCATCAGATCCAAGCGACGAAAGGTGGAACGCCGCGCTTTCATTCGAAAAAGCGTTTTCAAACGTGACTGCCTGAATCACCTTCGCGGCAGCTAGCCGAGCCTTGTCTACTTTTTGTTTCTTTGGACTCACGCACCCTTTTCTCCCTGAATCATCGCCTGCGTCGCGAGTTCGCCATCGCTAGAAAGCGGAGAAATTGAAGAACTGCCGTCAAAGCTGAAGCGATATAGGTCAGCGCCGCGGCGGACAAGACACTACGGGCACCCGCCATCTCATCGTTCGTAAGAATGCCTGTCTGCGAAATAAGAGTCATCGCGCGGTGACTCGCGTTAAACTCCACAGGCAGCGTGACGAGGTAAAAAAGGACGGCAGCGCCGAAAAAAGCTATCCCGACATTCACCAAGACGTCGCCGAACATCGACTGCATCATAAACCCGACAATCGCCAGAATTGGACCGAATCTCGAGCCGATGTTGGCAGGTAATAAGAGAGAGGAACGAACTTTATTCGCGACATACCCCTCTTTATCCTGCATGGCGTGACCGACCTCATGTATCGCAACGCCGATTGCCGCAATGGACCGCGAATCATGCGTCGCATCCGAAAGTCGGAGCGTTTTCTCCCGAGAACTGTAATGGTCGGTTAAAGTACCCCTCACGCGCTCAATTCGAACATGGCTCATGCCGTTCTCATCGAGAACGCGCCGTGCGGCTTCAAATCCCGAATAACCAGATCGCGACATGATTCTGGCATATTGATTAAAACTCGACCGCACTCTGATTTGCGCGAATAGACTCAGAACCATCGCACAGATAAAACCCCAGTAGTACCATGTCATATCGTTACCTCATTTTCGTCACTCTTCCATATTGCTGAAAATGGCGCCGCAATCGAAATTGTGCGCGCATTCGCTGACGTGCATCGCCACGCCCGATTGCGGTTGGATATCCAATAGTTCAATCACCCCGTCGACGCAAGAAATGAACATGCGTTCACTTCTTACGCTGATTTCGCCCGGCTCGCCGCATGGGTGCCCATCGCAGTCGTGAAGGCGTGCTCGAAGAAGTTTATAACGTTTGCCGTCGAGGAAAGCATAGGCTCCCGGCCACGGCGATACGGCGCGAATATGATTGTGAACGGCGCGCGCACTCCTCCTAAAATCAATGCAGCCATCGCATTTTCGAAGTCTTCTTGTCACGGTCGCCATCGCTTCGTCCTGCTCGACGGGGACGAGTTCACCTGCCAGATAGCGCGGCAGTTCACGCACAATCAACGCTCCGCCGAGTTCGGCGAGTGCAAAATTAAGAGCTCCGGCGTTGATTTCATCGTCGATACGATGGCGCGCGTGAGCGAGCATAGGCCCCGTGTCGATGCCTTTGTCCATCAACATCAAGGTAACTCCCGTCTCCTCTTCCCCCGCCATGATGGCAGATTGGATTGGAGACGCTCCGCGATATTTCGGGAGCAGGGAGGCGTGGACATTGAGACATCCTTTCTTGGGCAACGTAAGTATAGACGCGGGAAGATACTGGCCGAACGATGCCGTCACGATAACTTCAGGACGAAGCTCATCTAAAGCGGCGATGAGCGCCTCATCGCGACAGCTTGTCGGTTGTATCAGCTGTATACCGCGTTCCTTCGCCCACAAGGCAACGGGAGGCGCCGCCAACTTACGCCCCCTCCCTCTCGGGCGATCGGGTTGTGTGATAACAAGGGAGGGCGACATCGATGCAGCCTCAAGGTGATTGAGGACAATTGTCGCAAATTCCGGCGTTCCCATGAAAGCATATCGAACGGTCATGCATTAACCTCGCCGTCTAACGCGCCATGACGAACTTCTCCGCTCGCGGCAGGTTTCGACTCGGTTCCGTCAGGCGATATGTCATTCATCGCATGATTCTCGCTTTCCGCTTTCCTGCGCTCTTCTTCATACTCTTCGAGCGTACAGAGAATGATATCGGAACGCCGACGATACAAAATGCCGTCAAGATGATCCGTCTCATGGCAGACGCAACGCGCTGAGAGTTCCGAATAAGTCTTCTCGAAATATTCACCCGTTAAATCCTGCGCGCGGACCGTGACAGTGAGAGGACGAGAGACGACCCCGACAAGATCAGGCAACGAGAGACAGCCCTCCACTCCGGTTTGCACACCATCCTCGTCGAGAATCTCGGGGTTGACAAAGACGACCGCATCCCCGTCTTCTCCAGTGTCCATAACAAAAAGACGTCGTAAAACGCCGACCTGGGGCGCTGCCAAGCCCACGCCGTTATATTCGCGCATCGTTTCAATCATGTCTTCCGCCAGCGTCGCCAAACGATCGTCGAACCGTTTGACGGGTCGCGATTTCTTCAATAGCGTCGGATCACCTTCGAGCAGTATCGTTCGTATGGCCATCTTTATGCGCCTCAACTTTCCATGCCGGTTCAATTACTAAGTATACAGCAGTGACGATTGACGATTCAGTCGCCCGCGATACGGCCAATCATTCGTGTTCTTATAGATTTCGCAGTAAATACTCTATGTTCGACAAGAGAGCTTCAAACTGAATGTGTGAGGAATAGCCGTCCGTCTCGCGATCAAAAAAACCGTTTACCTCGGGATGAAAAGGCTTGCCCGCTCGAACCGCCTCGTTGCCGAAAGCGACACCTCGAGACAGAAGTTCAAGGTCTTGAATGCGTTTCTCGGCGGGGATCTCCCTGAGATAGAGCCCGCCCTCACAATCCCCTGCGGGACTCATGTCGACGTAAAGATCTGACTTGAGCTTGAAGATGTATCCGGGTACGAACGAATCGAGAAACCGGTAATAACTCCCTTGGATTCGCAATTGAGCAAAGGTCGCCTCATAATCCACCATATCTTTAAAAGCGATCGCCAACAGCTTGACTGAACTGTTGCCGAGCGCATAGAGATCGGGGCAGACGGTATCCTTGCGTATTTCCGGATGGATGCCGCCCAAACCTCCGCTCAAGGCCCAGCGAAGACCTGACAATTCTGCCGCTTTCATCGCACCGGACGCCGTCAGAAAAGCGTACGTTCCCGCAGGAATGTTGTCAAGCATGAAATAGTTGTAACGAGGCAATGCTTGACCCCTAAACGGAACAAATTCCGCCATGCTTAAGAGTTCGATTTTACCGTTTAGAATCATGCCGAGCGGGACCGACGAAGGCCACCGTTCAATGAGTTCGTCGTTCGACACGGATGGTATCCCATGTCCGATTAAACATGTCTCGGTAATCATTGACTCCATCTCCAATCATTACGTAAAGGGGGTCCCCTATATAAACCTCGATCGTCGAATCAAGCGGAAAAATCAAGTCATAAGGTTGTCCAAGGGTCAATATCGATCGCCAACGATACGCCTTTCGGTCGCTTCAGCCTGTCCGCCGCCATAAAGAGCAACCGCGTAAGATTCTCCGCCGATTCGTCCCTTACCATCACGCGATAGCGATAACGACTTCTAATACGCTCAACGGGAGCGGGCGACGCATCCGTCAATATCGTGTTCGAGAATGTACCTCCGTATTGGTCAATCAGCGCGGCGACCTCACGCTGAAATGCACGTGCGACGTCCTCCGTCTCATAACGGTCAAAGCCCTTTAACTGTGCCATCCCGATGTGGCCGAAGGGCAAATATGCCATGCGATTTCGAAAGATAATCTCTTCGCGGTAAAAAGCATCGTAGTCCTGTTTAGCCGCCGCTTTTACGACAAAATGATCGGGTTGGACTGCCTGGATGATGACACGCCCTTTCTTCAACCCGCGTCCCGCACGACCAGCCACTTGCGTCATCAGCTGAAACGCCTGTTCCGACGCGCGAAATTCGCCTGCTCCGAGAAGCTGATCGGCGGACAGAATCGCAGACAACGTCACGTTATGAAAGTCGTGTCCTTTGGCGATCATCTGCGTTCCGACGAGAACGTCCGCCTCATGGCGTTCAAAGGCATCTAATATTTCTTTATGTGAGAATCGTCCTCTCGTCGTGTCGAGATCCATACGGAGGATTTTCGCATGAGGAAGCTGCTTATTGATCTCCTCTTCCACCTGCTGTGTTCCCGCTCCAAGCGCCATGATTTCCTCGCTTGAACATTCCGGACAATACTTCGGCACACGTGCGAGGCGTTCACACAGATGACAAACCATACGATTGGGCAGTTTGGCCTCTCCTCCGTACGGATTGCGATGCGAGGTGAGCGCGATGTCGCAAAAAGGACAGCGCATCTGCCAACCGCAGCTTCTACAGACGATCGTTCGAGAAAAACCTCGCCGATTAAGCAGAATCATCGCCTGTTCGCCGCGTTCGATTGTATAAAACAATTCCCTCGTCAGGCGCTCGCTGAAGATGGACAAATTGCCGCGCGCATATTCGGCGCGCATATCGATCACCTCGACATCGGCCATCCCCGCGTCGCTGATTCTCTCCGGAAGATTGAGAAGCGTAGAGAATCCGTTCTTCGCGCGCCAATACGATGACACCTGCGGCGTCGCGGAACCGAGCACTAGTACGGCACCATTCATCATAGCCCGTATTCTGGCAATGTCGACGGCGTAATAGCGCGGTTTCGTCTCGGCTTTATAACTCGATTCCTGTTCCTCGTCGACGACGATAAGACCTATGTTTTTTAAAGGAGCGAAAACTGCAGACCGAGCGCCGACGACAATGGGGATCTCCTGGGCCAAAATACGCTGCCACGTTTCGTAGCGACCGGCGGGCGTGAGACGGCTGTGGAGTATGGCGACGCGCTCGCCGAAACGCGCGACTAAGCGTCGCGTCATCTGCGGCGTGAGCGCAATTTCCGGTACGAGAATGAGTACTTGCCTTCCACGCGAGAGAACGTGATCGGCAACCTGAAGGTAGACTTCCGTCTTGCCGCTCCCCGTCACGCCATGAAGCAGAAACTCATTGAGTTCCCCGGGCGTGGCGGCGTACGCGGCGTCATCAATCTCCTCGATGGCTTTTCTTTGCGCTTCCGTCGCCTCGAAAGCGTCGGCGGGTTCGACCTCTTCAAGTTCCTCCGGCAACTTGCGCGAGACGGTCCTCTGTAAGAATTCGATGACCCCGTTCTTAGCGAGCGTATTGAGGACGCCCTGCGAAACGTCGGCCGCCTGCCTAATCTCGATACACGAAGCCTCTTCGTGCTCGAGAAGCAGTTCAATCACGCGAACCTGTTTTAAGCTGCGAAGATCACCGGAATCGAGCAATTCGGTCGCTTCATCCATATCGACAAGACGCGCCGCTTTGACGCGACGATCACCGACGGAAAGAACGGTCGGCGGCACCATGGTATCAAGCGCATCGCCGACGGTACAGTAGTAGCGACGTTTCATCTCGAAAGCGAGTTTCACTTGCTCTTCCGTCACCGCGGGACGATCCGATAGGAGGGCAGAAATGTCGCGAATTTTCTCCTCGTCGTATTGATCGGGAAGTTCGGGAAGAAAACGCGTAACAAAGCCACGCGAAGGTGTTTTGCGCGTGCCGAACGGCACGTAGACGACAGAGCCGATATCGATGGACTCTCTGAGCGGCTCGGGGACTACATAAGTCCATTCACGGTCGAAATGACGCGAGGCATTGGCGAGAACCACTTGACAGAGACGTTTCATGCGTTCGCTCAACCCACACACCGACCGTCATGCTAAACTGATCGGAAACGATCGGCGCGTTCACTCAACAGCTTGTCGATCTCGGCAGTCAACTCATCGACCGCTTTCTCTTTCGAAATTCTACGAACAACTTCTCCTCGACGGAATAATACGAAGTGATCCTTTCCTCCGGCAATGCCGACATCAGCTTCGCGAGCCTCTCCGGGACCATTGACAACACAACCCATAACAGCGACTTTGATCGGCTCTTTCACGGAGGCAAGTCGTCTCTCCATCTCCTCAGCGATTTCCATGAGAGGGACTTCCGTACGGCCGCACGTCGGACAGCTGATCAATGTCGCACCGCGCTGCCTAAGCTCGAGCGCTTTGAGAATGGCAAACCCGGCGCGAACCTCCTCAACGGGATCGGCAGTCAGCGAGACACGTATCGTGTCGCCGATACCTTCTGACAAGAGTGTTCCGATTCCGACCGCCGATCGGATGACGCCCTCCGACATCGTCCCCGCCTCCGTCACCCCGAGGTGCAGCGGGCAATCGAGCGCATCGGAGAGAATCCGGTACGCCTCGATCATCAGGCGCGGAGATGACGCCTTGGCGGAGACGACAAGATCGGTAAAATCAAGTCGCTCCAATTCACGCACCGCAAGAACAGCCGACGCAGCGAGCGCTTCCGGCGTGACGCCGCCGTATTCGTCGACAAGTCTTCTGTCGAGCGAGCCGGCATTGACCCCGACGCGAATGGGAACGCAAGCCTTGCGGGCTTCTTCCACGACTTTCATCAAACTGTCGCCGTCGCGCATATTGCCGGGATTGATCCTGATTTTATTAGCGCCTGAGCGAATGGCGGAGATCGCCAAACGATAGTCGAAGTGAATATCCGCGACAACGGGTATCGGTGATTTGAGACAGATGCGATGGAGAGCCTGTGCCGCCTCGGCATCGGGAACGGCGACGCGGACGATATCGCATCCCGCTTCATCGAGTCTCCCGATCTCTTCAAGTGTACTTTTCACGTCGCGCGTATCTGTCGTGCACATCGACTGAACCGATACGGGAGCACCGCCTCCGATGAGAACGGGGCCAACCTGTACTTGCTTTATTCTTTTTCTATTAATTGCACTCATGCACGCACCCTCGCCCCAAAATACTACCAACCGAATAATCGCATAAGATCGAGCATAATGACCACCAGACCGAGCAAAAGTATAAAGACAAGACCGACCGCTCCGGTAACGGACTTAAACTTCTTTGAAAGCGGCTTGCGACGAATCGCCTCGATGCCGATTAGAATCAACTGATTGCCGTCGAGAGGTGGTATCGGCAGAAGATTCGTAAAACCGACCGCGACCGAGAGAAGCCCCAAAAGCGTCGCGAGATTAACGACAATTTCGGCGAATGATTTCCCCTGCTTCACCGTATCCGCAGCTATCGAGACAATGGCGATCGGTCCGGCGACACTGTCTTTTACAGCTATCCTGCCGGCGAAAACCATACCTAAAGCGCGGAACGTAGAACGTAGAACGGAGACAGGATAGTGGAAGCCTTGCGACAAGACGTCCTTGGCATTCCTTGTCTGAGTCAAGATGAGTCCGAGCGGTATGTCGATCTCCAACATGACCGGTTTGACCTTGATCGTCATCGGCACGCGTCCGCGTTCAATCTCTGCCGTCAAAGTTTTCCCGTCCGACGCGCTGACGAGTTCAGTAATTCGCGCCCCCTCGCTGAAAGGTATACCTTCAATCGATAAGACGGCATCTCCTTTTTGAAAGCCATCAATCCCATGATCGGCAGCTTGATTTACTTCCTGAATGACATACCTTCCATCTTCTTCATAGTATGAGATACCCAGCATCGGGCGAGGCTTCGATTTTCTCGGATGGATTGTCGTCTCTTTAATTTCTCCCGACGGTTTTCGATAAGAAATCGTCCAAGGAGCATCATCCTTACGAACCATCTCGGCGATCGAGATATCGAGTGTCGTGTGGATGCGTGTGCCGTTCATCGCAAGGATACGATCACCGACGCCGATGTCCGACTCCACGATCAGCGTGCCGGGATCCTCGCGCCCGATCACGGGCGTAATCGTCCCTTGGGCGGTGAAGAGTATTGAAAATACAAGAAATGCCGTCACAAAATTGAGAAGAGGTCCCATCGCGATGACAATCGCCCGCTGCCAACGCGGCTTGTTGTTGAAGAGTCCGGGATCATCGGGGTCGAGTTCCGGATCATTTTCCTCCCCTTCAATCTCAGACTCCTCCCCAGCAAAGCTGACGGAGGCACCTATAGGAAACGCTTTGATATTGTATCTTATACCATTCTTTTCACGTTCGAAAAGGACAGGTCCCATAAAAATCGAGAACTGCGTTATTTTAAACTTGAAGAGTCGACCCGCCAAGAAGTGACCCAGTTCATGGATGACCATGATCAGGCCGAGAATTAATATACCGGCCAAAATCCCGAGAACAGTCATTTTTACTCCCGTAACTTATAAATTGGTCAACCCGTCGCGTGAGCGTATTCGCGCACTCGCTTCATCACGCGATGGTGTTCGTTCATCATATCATCAAAAGTTGACGACTCTATAGAGGACATGTGACTAAAATCGACAAGAGCGCGCTCCACAAAATCGAAAATTTGCGACAGCCGAATGGCGCCGTCAAGAAAGAGCTTGACAGCCTCCTCGTTCGAGGCGTTGAAAACGAGCGGCATCATGCCACCGTCGCGCCAGGCTTTTCGCGCAAACCGAAGCGACGGAAAAGTCTCCTCGTCGACTTTTGCGAATGTCCACGCGTTATTTTTGTCGACATCAAATAAATCGAACGACGTATAGGCGGAACGGTCGGAACGGTTTGGAAACGTCAAAGCATAGCGAATGGGTACGCGCATGTCGGGCGAGCCGAGCTGTGCGAGATAAGATCCGTCCTTAAACGCGACAAGCGAATGGACGATACTTTGCGGATGGATGACAACACCAACATCCTCCGGCTCAAGTCCGTACAAATGACACGCCTCAATCAATTCGAACGCTTTGTTCATCAAAGTGGCAGAATCGATGGTTATTTTATTTCCCATGATCCAAGTCGGATGAGCCAATGCTTCTTCAACCGAGACGTGCGCCAGCTCATCGCGTTGCCGCCCGAAAAAGGGACCTCCGGAACATGTCAAAATCAGATGGTGCAAATTGGAAGGGAGCGCCGCCATAAGACACTGCCAGATCGCCGAATGCTCACTGTCCACCGGGAGAATGAGCGCGCCCGAGTCAGATGCCAACTGTATGACGGCGTGCCCGGCAACGACTAACGCCTCTTTATTTGCGAGAGCGATCTTCTTGCCCGACATAGCCGCGGCAAGAACGGGTTCAAGACCGGCAAACCCGGTAATGGCGGCAACGACCGTATCGGCGTCATCCCATTGGGCGACACGTACCACACCTGCGCGTCCGACTCCGATATCGGGGCATGGCACATGTTGGGAGGCGAGTAATCGCATCAACGACGCGCGCGCCTCCTCGTCCCGTACGCTGACGTAAGCGGGGTTGAACATATGTATTTGTTGCGCCAGTTTCTCAACATTTCCACCAGCTGCCAAAGCGACGACTTCAAACCCTTCGTCGCACGCGACTTCAAGTGACTGCGTCCCGATTGAACCTGTTGAACCGAGTACCGCGAGTTTTTCTGTCGGACGAATACGGTCACTCAGGCGGCGCGGGACGGGCAGAAAACTGCCGTCTCTATATTTTTTTAGCGAAAGAATCTTATGTTGCGACATCACACGAATAGTTGCGCAAGCATCGACATCAAGAGCATGGCGGGCAAAGCTGTCGACATGCTGTCAAATCGATCCGTCACACCGCCGTGTCCGGGGAGTAGAGAACCGAAGTCCTTGATACCGCACCAACGTTTCAGTGCGGAGCTTTTGACATCACCGAGCGTCGAAGCCGTACTCATGAGCAAGGCGGCAATCACAGCGAAGGCGAGCGATATGCCGGGAGGGAAACCGATGCGGTTGCCGATTACGAGCGGTATGTAGATCAGGTAGAGAATCATCGTTCCGGCAATACCGCCGATTGTCCCCTCCCACGTTTTATTGGGACTCAACACAGGCGAGAACTTGATCCGTCCGAACAGTTTCCCCGCGAAATAAGCCGCGGTGTCGGATACCCACGTTGTCAGAACTGCCAACACGAACCAGTGCCAGCCGCACTTGACACCGTAAAGAAGTGCGATCGTTGATACGAGCGGAAAAGCCGAAGAGATGACGATCATGATCTCCGCGATAGTCGTCGGATAGAGATCGGCACCGCGACGCCACATACGGACCAGAGTAACAAGCGGGAGCAATAACAATGTAAACAATGCAAAATAGCCGATAATTCGCGGCGCAACGACTGAATTGACGGATACATCGATGGCAGATGGTAACCCGCGTAAAAAGGTTCCCCCCAAGATCCCGAACAACCCGAATAATCCCACGACGACGGAAGCGACCGCCACCGGCCATAATGAGATATTCCCAAGACGCAGGTTAACCGCCTTGGCCTTCTCAAAACCGATCATTAAGGTAACGACAGAATAGAGAATCACGGTCAAAAACGGCACCCAAAGCCCCGGAACAATAAAAGTGATCATAACGGCCGCATAGATGGCCGCTGTCGTGATACGCGTCCTTAATTCTTTGTTTTTCAACATCTTTTTTTCTCCTTACCGCAGGGAGCTCATTTGGCATGATAACTACACGCCGCCATAACGACGTTGACGTTTACTGTAATCTTCAAGCGCCGCATCGAGTTCCTCGGCACCGAAATCGGGCCATAGACAATCGACAGAATAGAACTCAGCATAAGCTGCCTGCCACAATAAAAAATTGGAGAGGCGCATTTCCCCTCCTGTACGTATGATGAGATCTGGATCGGGCACGTCGGACAGATAGAGATGTTGCTCGAATATCTCTTCCGTCACTTCATCCTCGCTGATCGTGCCCGCTAAAATATTCGACGACAGTGCTCGAGCGGCGGTGATGATCTCGCGCCTTCCGCCGTAATTGAGCGCAATGATGAGCTGGAGCTTTTGACGATTTTTCGACGACTCCTCGGCCTCCACCATCGTCTCGATGACTTCAGCGGGCAAACCGATACGATCACCTATGAATCGGAGTCGAATCCCCTCTCTTTCGAGTTCATCCATGTATTGTCTGAAAACACGTATAACGAGACTCATCAGAGCACTGACTTCCGTAGCGGGACGCTTCCAGTTCTCGGTCGAGAACGCATAGACTGTCAGATATTGAATCTCCCGCTCGCGACAGAGTATGCAAAGCGTTCTCAAATTCTCGGCACCGCGACGATGGCCGAATTCGCGCGACAAATGACGTTTTTTCGCCCATCGACCGTTGCCGTCCATGATGACGGCGAGATGACGGAGTATTCCTTCTTTTCTCGACTCCACTGTTTCCAATCCTATGCGCGTAAAGTTTTTTGGCTACTCTTTGACCGAGATCGAACGACCAGGATCGCGAATCATCAGATTTCCATGAGTTCCGCGTTTTTGCGCTCGATCGTCTCGTCGATTTTGACGATGTATTGGTCGGTCAGCTTTTGAATTTCCGTTCCCATTGAAAAACAGAGATCTTCCGATATTTCTTTCGCTTTTTCCAAGTCTTTGTAGTAGTCGTTCGCCTCACGTCTGATGTGACGGATGGAAACTTTGGCGTCTTCGCCTTTTTTCGCGACTTCACGTGTCAGTTCGCGGCGGCGCTCCTCCGTCAAAGAAGGAAAAATCAGACGAAGGCTCTGACCGTCATTCATTGGATTGATCCCGAGGTCGGAAGCCTGAATCGCACGCTCGATATCCTTGAGCAGACTCTTGTCCCACGGTGTCACGACGAGCATTTTCGCTTCGGGCACCTGAATATTCGCCACCTGATTCAACGGCGTCGGCACGCCATAATATGGGACAGTGATGGGATCAAGCACGTGCGGATTTGCACGCCCCGCGCGAACGGTTCTTAGATCATTCTCGAGGACTGCGACCGCTTTTTTCATTTTTTCTTCAAAACCGTCATAAGCTCCGCTTACTTTTTCGTTCAATGGCATATTTACGTACCTCCTAGTGATTCAGACTTCATCTCAATGCCGGTAAAATTCGGCTGTCAACATCTTAACAAATAGGCAATTCGAACCTTAGCGAACGAGTGTCCCGATCGGTTCGCCTGAGGCGACTTTGATGATGTTCTCAAGATCGGCAATATTGAAAACAACAACCTTTTGCTTGTAGTCGCGGCAGAGCGCGGCCGCCGTAGCGTCCATCACGCCAAGGCGTCGCTCAAGCACTTCATCAAATGTGAGCTCTTTGAACATGATCGCATCGCTATGTGTGTTCGGATCTTTGTCGTATACTCCGTCGACGAGCGTCGCCTTCAAGATGATATCGGCATCGATCTCCGCAGCGCGAAGAGCCGCCGCTGAATCGGTCGAGAAAAAGGGATTGCCCGTTCCGCCGGCAAAAACGACGACACAGCCTTCCTTGAGATATCTTTTCGCCTTGAGCGCATCGATGGGATCGCCGACGGTCGGCATCGGTACCGCCGTCATCAAGTGAACCCTATATCCCAACCTCGTCAAACCATCCGTCATGGCGATGGAATTCATGACGGTCGCGAGCATGCCGATCCGATCAGCCGCGGCGCGATCCATGTCACCGCTTGTCCGTCCGCGCCAGAAGTTGCCCCCGCCGATGACGATACCGACCTCGTGACCTTTGTCTACGAGTCGTGCGACAATCGACGCGTACTCATCGACCAGTGAAGAGTCAATGCCCCTCTTTGAATCTCCGGCAAGTGATTCGCCCGATATTTTCAGTAATAAGCGACGGTATTTCATCTTTGCTGCGCACCTGTCGCACCTCTCGCGTCGAGATTTACGTACAGACACTACCTCCGATCATTGATTAATCTCTCTATTTGGTTTCATTCTACTAAATTCTTATACGATTCGCCCGTTTTACTAAAAAAAGAGAGGGCACCCGTGCCCTCTCCATGATGTCAAGCGATTACTTACTTGCCGAGCTGTGCGGCGACTTCATCGGCAAAGCACTCATTACGCTTCTCCAGACCCTCTCCCATCTCGTAGCGAACGAAGCGGCGCACCTTGATGTTCTCGCCGATTTTTCCGATAAACTCCTTGACGAGCTGCTCGCATGTCTTGTTATCGTCGCGAATATAGGACTGCTCCATCAGGCAAGCTTCCTCGAAGAACTTCTCGAGTCGCCCGTCAACAATTCTCTCGACGATGTGCTCGGGCTTACCGGACTTGATCGCCTGTACCCTCGCGATTTCGCGCTCGCGCTCGACCACTTCTTCCGGCACTTCGTCACGCGTGACGTATTGCGGGTTCATCGCGGCGACCTGCATAGCGAGCTCATAAACGAGTTCTTTGAATTCCTTATTCTTCGCTGCGAAGTCCGTCTCGATGTTGACCTCAATCAAAACACCGATGCGACCGCCCTCGTGAATGTAGGAATCGACGATTCCCTCGGCGGCGATACGGCCGGCTTTCTTCTCGGCAGTCGCCAGATCGTGCTGGCGCAACCACTTAATCGCGCCCTCGACGTCACCCTCCGATGCGGTGAGCGCCTTTTTGCAGTCCATCATGCCGGCGCCCGTCATTTCTCTCAACTCTTTAACCATTTGTGCGGTTACTTTCATAGTATTCCTCCTGTTCCGACTCTTCGGAGTAAAAATCTTTGTCTAATTATCTCAATGTATCCCGGTTATTCAAACTACATCACATTAAAATTCAAACGGTTCAGTGTCTTCTTCGGCTTCAGAGTCTGACTCCGGATCAAGCTGCTGAACCTCGTAGCCCTCGCGACCCTCAATAACGGCATTTGCCATCGCCCCCGTGATCAGCTTGATGGCGCGGATGGCGTCGTCATTGCCCGGAATCACGAAATCGACTTCTTCGGGGTCGCAGTTCGTGTCGACGATGGCGACGATCGGGATACGCAATCTCCTCGCTTCCGCCACGGCGATGTGTTCTTTGTTCGTGTCGACGATAAAAACACATGACGGCAGATGCTTCATGCCGGCGATCCCGCCCAAGTTCTTCTCGAGCTTTTCAAGTTCGAGGCGAAGCGAAGCGATCTCTTTCTTCGGGAGATTCGCCCAAGCATTGCTCGCCTCCATCTCGCGAAGCTCGTGGAGCCTTTCAATACGCTTGCTGATCGTCTGGAAGTTCGTCAAGGTACCGCCGAGCCAGCGGTTGTTGACATAAAACATGCCGCAACGTTCAGCTTCTTCGCGAATAGCGTCTTGGGCCTGCTTCTTCGTGCCGACGAAAAGAACCGTTCCGCCTCTGGCGGAAATCTCATTGATGAACCGATAGGCGGTCTCAATTTTGCGCATCGTCTTCTGCAGATCGATGATGTAGATGCCGTTGCGCTCCGTAAAGATATAGGGAGCCATTTTCGGGTTCCAACGGCGTGTTTGGTGACCGAAATGTACGCCACCCTCAAGTAATTGTTTCATGGAAACGACAGACATAATACCTCCTGTTTTTGCCTCCGGGACGCTCCAACCCTTACCTTAAGGGCAACAGAAGAGCTTCTCCCGTGTGTTTTCCTCGAAGATGATAGCACAGTTGTCAAGTCACGGCAACCGGTCACGTCAAAAGGAAGCGTGATGTAGTAGAATAATATTTGATTTGGCAGGCCCACGCTTTCTCGGACGGGATAGCGGCAGGCTTGTATCGTCAATGTTAGCCTTGGAGGTTATATATGATTTCGAACACGCTACTTAAATTCGCAGCAAGTCAGAATTGGCACGTCGCCAATGAGGATGAATACGTATTCGGTAAATTCCACGATTACTGTATTACGGCAAAAACGGATGATGTGCTCACTTCATTTTTTACTTCGATCGCCGGTATCGCACCTGAGGATTTAATTGAACTCACAACTTGGCTCGAACAGACGCGTTTCCCGCTCAAGCTTGTCGACTATGAGATGACCGACAATTTCATTGCGATCCGCGCAAAAGATACGGCTTTCTCAGGTACGGCAAAACAGATGGAGACCTTTCTCGAGCTTTTCACCGACAAACTTAAAGCTCTCGAGGTCGACCCCGGACTCTGTGTAATCTGCGGACTGCCTGCCGATGAACTTGCGCTCTATGTGGGGCTCTACTGCCACTTCCATCCCGACTGCATTGACAAGGAGGGGTATGACTTCACGTCAATCGCGACCGAGGATGATCCCGAGAGCGAAAAAGAAGACAAGGAGTCCGATGAGCTCGTCATGCTTACACCGATGGGCGATATTCCCGCGAATGAGGACGACGAGTCGGGCGATCGTCCCGACAAAGAGCGTATTTCCGCTCTTGCGCAGGAGTTTTCCGGAGATCGCGAACAGTTTTTAGATGACTTGCGCCGACTTTGCGCCGTCCCCAGCGTTGATGGAACACCCGAAGATAGCGCGCCTTTCGGTCGCGAAACGAAGCGCGTGCTGGAGGTCTTTCTCGATATGGCAAGCGGTATGGGGTTTAAAACGGTTAACCTCGGCAACGTCGCCGGGTACGTCGAGATGGGTAAAGGTAATGAAATGGTCGCTGCAGTCTGTCACCTTGACGTCGTACCCGCCGGGAGCGGATGGGAGAGTGATCCATTTAAGCTCCTGATCGAAGGTGACAAGGTAACGGCGCGCGGCGTCAACGACAATAAAGGACCTTGTCTCGCGACACTTTACGCCATGAAAGCGCTGAAAGATGATGCCGATTTTTCGCCAAAACGGCGTATCCGTCTCATCGTCGGACTCAACGAAGAGAAAGGTATGGCGTGCATGAAACATTACCGCGATGTCGAGGAACTTCCCGTCGCCGGCTTTACGCCCGACGCGCAGTTCCCCGCCATCTACGCGGAAAAAGGGATTGCCTCCATTGCGCTGTCGCAAAAACGCGGTGTGAGCGACGCGATCTCCTCGGCACGAGGTGGCGCTGCCGTCAACATGGTACCTTCAGATGTCGAAGTGACACTTAAAGAAGAAAATGAACCGAGAACGTATAAAGGTGTCAGTGCGCATGCGAGCACACCTCATTTGGGAGTAAACGCCATATCCCGCGCCATGGAGGAACTTGATCGCGAGCTGTCGGAAAAAGGCTTGACGGACAGATTCGTCACGGCTTACCGCGCTCTTATAGGTCAGGAACTTGACGGTCAATCGCTCGGGCTCGCTTACTCCGACGAGACAGGCGATACGACGGTCAATGCCGGACTCCTTCACATCGATGAGATCGAAGCGCGAGTAACGATTAACATCCGCTACCCCGTGTCATTCGATGTCGATGCCGCTAAGGAGCGTTTGCGCAATAATGCCGACGCATTTGATGTCAAAGCCGAATGGATCTCGGTGGTGGAGCCGCTCCATCTGCCGAAAGATTCGCATCTGATCAGCACACTCATGAATGTTTACAACGAGGCGACCGGTCTTTCCGGCGAGGCGCTCGCCATCGGTGGCGGAACGTATGCGCGTTCACTGCCCAACATTTGCGGCTTTGGACCCGCCTTCCCGGGCGACCCCGATGTTCCGCACCAAGCAAATGAATGGATGTCGGTTGACTCACTCCTCGCCGGCGCCGTGATCTACCGCGAGGCTTTACGTAGGTTGGCGGATTGAACTAATCGCGCGCTTTGAAATTGTATACAGGTCGTAGCCGGTGGATGAGCTTGACAGTATCGCCTATCTCGTCGATAAGCTCGGAAGCCGGCTTGTACGCTTCAGGGCTCTCGTCGAGCGTTTCGCGATTGATCGATGTCGTGTAGACATCGCGCATCATCTCATGCAACGTCTTCAATGACAACTTTTTTCTCGCCTCCGTTCGCGACATGACGCGCCCCGCGCCGTGCGGCGCCGAGTAATTCCAATCGCAATTGCCGAGCCCTTCGCAGATAAGCGAACCGTCGCGCATGTTGAGCGGGATCAAGACTCGCTCGCCTTTGAGTGCCGAGATCGCCCCTTTGCGCAGAATCATTCTGTCGAGATCGATATAGTTGTGGATCGTCGTAAAATCGAGATCGTAGCGAAAGCTCATCCCTTGAACGAGCTCGTCGACGATGGCTTTTCTGTTCAATACGGCAAATTGCTGGATCAACTGCATATCGTGCAGGTAGTCATCGAACCATCGACCGTCTAAATAAGCGAGGTCCCGCGGGAGATACGGGTGCAATGCCGACGCTCTTCGCTGATAATAGAGCGCGACTTGAAGTCCGAGATTGCGCGAACCGGAATGCACGACGAGGTAGAGCCTGTCGCGTTCGTCGCGGTTGATCTCGATAAAATGGTTTCCGCCGCCTAGAGTGCCGAGCGACAGCTCCGCGCGGTCCATGCGAAGCGCCTTGTCGTTTTTCCCGCTTTCACGACAACGGAGTTTTTTCAGATTGATCGATTGCAGATAACGGTGTGGTTTTCGTCTGATCGAAAAACCGGATGGAATCTGACGCCTCACGAGCTGATCGAACTCTTTGAAATCAAGATCGTCGCTGAGGAGCCTGATCGTCTCCATGCCGCAACCGATGTCGACACCGACGAGATTGGGGACAACTTTGTCGTCGATCGTCATGGTCGTCCCGATCGTACACCCCGCACCCGCATGGACATCAGGCATGATACGGATCTTGCTCCCCTGCACAAACGGCTGATCGCACAGCGTCTGTATCTGGTCGCGTGCCGTCTTTTCCAAATCCTTCGTAAATACTTTCGCCTCGTTGTATTTTCCCTTAATGATGATCACATCGTTCTCCGTTCCGATACTCTCTCCCCTTACCTTTTACACAAGGATCGAATACTGACCTTCCATTCCTCCGACGTGCGACATCGAGATTCAAAACCGATCCGAATGCACCGGACGCGGTGAACTCTTCATTCAGAGCATTTTAAAATGGATGGCAAGAAACCTCGCCATCCATTCAATGATTTCAGTGCACTGATTGTGATGCGAGTTATTCGGCACCCATGTCTTCAAGGGCGACCGCTGTCTTCTTGGCTTCGTCGTCAGAATCGTCCGTCACTTTCAGCGCGACTTCCGCAGGTTCAACCTCGGCAAGCTCAACAGCGACAGGTTCACCGATCTCTTTGGCGTCCGCTTTATCTTCTGAAGCATCTTTCAACGAATCAAGCAGTTCCGAACCGGCCTTCGTGACCGTTGTAATCTCCGCCATATCACCGATCGCGGAACGCGCTTGCTTATCGACGTAGCTCGTCGGCAATCCGTCACCATCTTCTCCGCGACGACGCTTGCCGCGACGACGCGCTTCACGCTGCTGACGCTGTTGTTGCTGTTCTTCCTGTCGGAGTACGATCTCCGAATCGGGAGCCGGATTGATCGGCTCGACATCGCGGATGCTGATGCTGATGCGGCGCGCCTCATCCGATACTTCGACGACACGCGCATCGACTTCCATCCCCGTCGCAAGAACGTCGCCCGGCTTATTTAGGTGATACGTGGAGATCTGCGAAATGTGGCAGAGCGCATCGACGCCGGGAGCGATATTGATGAATGCTCCGAACGGGAACATTCTTACGACAACACCGCGCACAATCGTCCCCACCGGGAATCGTTCTTCGATGTTGGCGTACGGATCTTCTTCCTTTCGCCTATAGCCGAGCGAGATGCGTTTCTTGGCACGATCGAAGTCCAATACGAAGACGTCGATCTTGTCGCCGACAGATAACACCTCGGACGGGTGGCGAATGCGTTGCCATGAGATCTCGCTGACATGGACGAGTCCGTCTACGCCGCCGATATCAACAAAAGCGCCAAAATTCGTCAGATTGCGGACAATACCCGTGAATTCGCTTCCCGGTTCAATCGTCGACCAAATCTCCTTGGCGTGTGCCCTGCGCTCGCGCTCAAGCAGTGAACGGCGCGAACCCGATACGCGCATGCGGCGACGTCTGTCATCGAATTGAGTAATGAGCACGTCAAACATTTGATCGCGATAAGGCTCAAGATCATCGACGACTGACAGTTCCAACTGCGTGCGATGGATATAAATCTCAACTCTTCCGTATGAAGCGATCACGCCGTCTCCTACGACATTGATCACCTTTACCGGTACGGGAGTTTTCTCTTCGTATGCCTGTTTAACGAATTCTTTCTGCCTCAACGTATCGACGTACGCGATGGATAGCAAAATTTCCTTGCCTGCATCGGCCGATGAGCGGATGCTGCGGATGTACACATCGATTTCGCGATGGCATTTGACCGCTTCATCCAAATCGAACTCAGGATTATTGTCCATCTCTCGGATCGGGATTTTGCCCTCTGACTTGTCCCTCACGTCAACGTACACATACTCTTCGTCATAGCGTACGACTCTGCCGCTCACGATGGTCTTCGGTTGAAGCTCGGGAATGTTGTCGATAAACTCTTCAAAGCTGATATCAGCGTTGGGCTCGGGTGCGGCGCTCTCTTTCGTTACTTCTTTTGACTCTTCTGCGACTTCTCCATCGACAGCTTTTGTCACTTCTTCAACAACTTCTTCAGTAACGACGTCAGCGACTTGCTCTACCGCTGCCTCCACTTCTGCTTCCATCACTTTTTCCGAATTGACTTCCGGCTGTTCTTCCGGTTTCGTCAGGCCTTCATTTGTCATCATTCTTTTGATAACCTCCCTGATCATCTCGTCTGGTGTTGAGGCACCGGTCGTAACACCGATCCTCACGGGTCTTGTCGTATACTTCGAAGTCACTTCGTCAACTTGACCCGGTACGCTTATCAGATGCGTCGCGGAACACCCCTGCCGACATACCTCCACAAGCTTTGCCGTGTTGGAGCTCGTCTCGCTGCCGAGCACGAGCATGACATCGGATGATGCTGCGAGCACCCTCGCGTCAGACTGCCTTTGGGCAGTCGTGTTACATATTGTATCAAATATCGTAAGATTATCAATTTTATTTTTCAAATATTCGCATATATGATTCCATTTTTCAGCGGAAAACGTCGTTTGAGAGACCAAAACCCACGGTCTGTCATTAAACTCCGCTTGCTCAGCCTCGTGAAGCGTCTCGATGAGTACCGGTTTTTCAGGAGATGCATAACCGATCACCCCGATCACTTCAGGATGATTCGTCGCGCCCGTGATCACAATACCGTCACCCCTCGTAGCCGCTTCCGCCGCAAGCCGTTGAACATTCTTGACAAAAGGACATGTCCCGTCCATCAACTCGCACCCTTTTCGTATCAATTCCGCTTCAACTTCCGGTGCCACGCCGTGCGCACGAATGATAACGAGCGCATTGTGCGGTACCTCTTCCACACGGTCGACGATGGAGACGCCTCTTCGATTAAAATCGGCAATAACGTGTTCGTTATGGACAATCGCTCCCAGCATGACAACAGGACGGCCGCTCGCCTTCTTCATGAAGTCGTTCGCCATGTCGATCGCGCGGCGAACACCGGGGCAAAAACCGGACGAAGACGCTACCGAGATGAGAAAATCACCGTTATTCGCAAAGGGGCATAACATCGATCTTCCTCAAGAAAAGTTTTTCATTTTCGACATTGTCTTTTCGCGGATATTCACGTCCCGCCAATGCGTACACACGCCGCATCACGTCATGTGCCACCATGGTTTGTTCGTCGGGGTTCAGCTTTTCCCCATCCTTCAGTCTCAACAAAATGCTATCGGCGAAAACGAAACGTGGTCTTCCGAAGAACCTGTATGTCGGGTCAATGCCTACGGGAATGATCGGGATGTCTCGCCGAATCGCGTAATGAATTAACCCGAAATGCGGATCAGAGGATATCTCTTCCCCGATCGGTACGCGCGTCCCCTGCGGGAATAAGCCGATGATCTTCTTGTTGGCGATTTCCGAAATAATGAGTTTGCTTGCCTGCATATCGGAACTTGATCGGTCTAGCGGTATCGCCCCGAACGCCTTCAGAATTCTGCCAATCAATTTGGCATTGTATAACTCTTTCTTGGCAATGAAGCAAAGCCTCGTGCTCCTGAAATAGAAAGTAATAAAAATAGGATCAAAGAAGTTGTGGTGATTGGCGACGAGAATGCAGCCGCCGTCAGACGGTTCCTCGCGACTGCCTTCAGCGCGCGGCAAATAAAAAGGCCAAATAAAAACGGCGACAAGCAGGCGAATGACGCCCCTTAAAAATTTCGAAAAAGGCTCGCCTCCAAACGGTTTCTTTTGGTAATCACGCTTAGCCATGTCGACTTTGACTCCAGGACGGTTGAACTTGCTCACGCTGTCGTATGACATCGATCATGACATCGACGACCTCTCTTATACTCATTTCGCTTGTGTCGATCAGGATGGCGTCATCCGCGCGTTTCGTCGGCGCCAACTGCCTCTCGCTATCCTGACGATCGCGAATCTCCATCTCGCGCATCACCTCTTCAAGCGTCGACGGAACACCGGCTCGCTCAAGGTCAACAAGTCGCCGCTTTGCACGAACCTCATGCGAAGCGGTGAGGAAAAACTTGACCGGAGCGTCCGGGAAAACGTATGTACCGATATCGCGCCCATCGAGAATCAATGCCTGCCTTTTGCCGATCTCGCGTTGAATGCGCACACAGTACTCGCGCGTTACCGGCAGAACGCTGATATCGGATGCAGCCTTCGATGCCTCCGGCGTACGAATATAAGGCGTGTAATCCGAACCGTCCACGATCGTCTTCTGGACGCGATCAGCCAAATCGATTTCCATCGACGTCTCGGACAGCATCGCGCGGACGGCTTCCTGATCGGATGGCGATATCCCCAGACGTAACGCCTTGACGCCGAGCGCTCTGTACATCGCTCCCGTATCAAGTGTCAGAATACCCAAGTGCTCGGACAATAACCTCGCAATTGTACTCTTGCCGGAACCGGACGGCCCGTCGATCGCAATAACAAGCGGCTTAGGCGCCGCGCCGATCGCGGCAGATTGCCGTTCTTGCGTAAATTCGGTAATCGTGTCGTACATCATAAGGTCGACGGGAGGCAACTCCCGTGTCGAGGACAGCCCGAAATCCATCAGGAATTGCTCCGTTACATCGAGAAGTGCAGGACGACCCGGCGTCTCAAGAGTGCCGACTTCACGCACCAACCCGCGTTCGATCAGACGGCTTACGACTGAATCGCTGTTGACCCCGCGTACGGTCTCGATTTCAGCACGTGTCGCAGGCGCATTGTAAGCAATGACTGCAAGCGTTTCATAGGCGGCATCCGTCAATTTCAGATCGCGCACCTTCCCGTAGAACGCCTCCAACGTATCGGCGTAGACCGGCTTTGTCCCGAGTGACGTCGCCCCTTCGATTTGCCGCACGATCAACCCCGACATAGGATCGCGTTGGTAACGACGTTTGAGCTGCTCGATGAGACTTGCCGCTTCATCCGCGTCCACTTCCAAGTAGGTCGCGATGTCCGCGTTGGCCAAAGGGTCGCCCGACACGAACAGCAACGCTTCCAATCTCGCCATCTTATCAACTTCGCTCATGCTGTTTCCCTTCCCCCACGGCTTCGTGCTGTTTCACGTTCTATGAGAATCGGCGCAAAGGATGATTTTTGCTTCACTTTTATCTTTCTTTGGAAAACGAGCTCCAACACGGCAAGAAAACCCGTAACGCGCTCCAACGTGGGAAGCTCCGGAGGAAAGAGCTCATAGAAGAAGACGCGCGCTCTTCCGGCAATCTGCCGCACGATAAACGACATTCTTTCATGGAGTGAAATGCGCTCACGTTCTAGTATCTGATCCACTTCCGCCGCACTGTCGTGAAAACGCACATTATTCCGCATCGTCACGGTCTCAACGGCAAAATCGAATCGCGCCCGATCAAGCGAAGTCGTTTCGCGTTCGCGCTCGATGCCGACGCGTTCCGGAGGTTCGGACGATTTGCCGAACGACCGACCGCACCGCGCGTACCGTTCACGAAGAGAAGTCGCCAGCGCCTTGCACCGCCTGTACTGCAATAAACGCATAATGAGCAAATCCCCGGGATCAGTCTCATCGGAATCCACGAGGCGGCGTTGATCTGGAAGCAAGAGCGATGATTTCAAGTGAATCAACGTCGCCGCCATCAGGAGGAATGTGCTCGCAAGCTCCATATCGAGAGCGGCACTGCTACGGATGATTTCCAGATATTGATCGGCGATCGATGCGATGGAGACGCGGTCAACCGACACACGATTTTTGTCTATCAGCTGACTGAGCAGATCAAGTGGCCCTTCATATTGGAGGATATCGATTTCCAGCGTTGTGTTTTCCGCGTTCATACCGTCATTTTACAAAAACATGGGCATCACAGGCAGTCCAAGTGCCGCCTGCAGCTGTTGAAAGAGCCATGTAATCGGATATTGGATCACGTAATTGAAAGGTACGAGAATCCACCCGAGGACTGTTGTAAGCACACCGCGGAAAAAGAAAACGATGAACAAAAACGCAATGCCGATAAATCGCTCATACTGCAGCAACTTACCGTACCACTTATCCGGTAACACGACGCCGAATACCTTAAACCCGTCAAGCGGAGGAACCGGGAGAAGATTGAAAACCGCCAACAACATATTCGCTTGGAAGAGCGTTAAGAACAGCCGCATAATGACTTCGACGATCGGCCCGGCAATCCTGAAAGCCATCATGATCGTAAAGAGCGCACAGAACAAAAACCACGATATTGTGCCGAGCAATAAATTCGACAGCGGTCCCGCAAGACTCACCCAGAAAATCCCGCTCTTGATACTCTTCGCCTTCGTAAAACGCAACGGATTGATAGGGACCGGTTTCGCCCAGCCGATGCGCGCGAAGAGAAAGACGAGCGAACCGATAGGATCGAGATGCCTAAGCGGATTCAACGTCAGCCTACCTGCCATCGCAGCCGTATCGTCGCCCATTTTGAGCGCCGCGTAGGCGTGTGCGAACTCATGCAGTGACAGAGAGAGTGCCAAAACGAACACAAGAATAAGAATTTCAACGATATCAATCTTACCGAAGTTCAGTAGCGGCAAAGCCAAAGTCACGGCGTATGGTTTCAAATAATACATCATATGCACAACAGTCACCATTCGTACTGAGTTATTTCAAAGCCGTTACAAGGGCACATATACAGCTGTACTGGGAGACCTTGAATCACGGCATGATTATTCATATGCGAATGATGAGATTATATCACAGGTGGTATAAAGGGCTAATCGGAAAGTGCCCGATCTCGCACCCATCATAATAAGCAAACCCGTTGAGCTATTCTATGTATCGCTCAGAAATCTTCGGGATGTTTCAAACCCATCCCCGTACAGTTGAGCATGCCATCCGTCAGTGACCGGCAGCGTACTCCTTGAACCCATCCGTCATCGTCACTGTTGACCCCCGCACCCACAGAGCTTCACAGCCGGGATAATTCACAAGCAGCTTGCGCCCGTCCGCTTCCGTCATCAACATGAGCGTCGTCGATAAAAAATCGGCCACGCCCGAATCTTCCGCGATGACGCTCACGGCGTCGTGGTATTCGGCAGGCTGATTCGTCGCGGGGTCGATAATATGAGAATAGCGCCTTCCCTCGAACACGAAATATCGCTGATCGTTGCCGGACGTCACAACCGATCGATTGACGACATCGACGATCTCGACGAAAGAACCATCGGAATCTTCCAAGGGATTGCGGATGCCGATACGCCAAGGACTGTTTTTGACAACGTTTTGTCCGATTACGCGTATATTCCCGCCCGCATCGAGAGCACCGGCGCGGATTCCCCGCCTCACAAGCGCGCACGCAATTTTCTCGACCGCGTATCCTTTCGCAATCGCGCCGACATCGAGGCGCATCAAGGGATCCATCAACGTGACTGTTCCCTTCTCCCGGTCAATTCTTACGTCTTCAATCGATGTGTGTCGTGCCGCATCTTCCAGCACCTGTTGATCGGGAACATACGCTTGTGAGGGCTCTGCCGTCGAATTCGTCCGCGCCTCGTGCCAAAGTATCAGGACGGAACCTAACGCCACATTGACACGCCCGTCCGACTTGTCCTCACATTCGATGCCGAATTCGATCAGGTCGAGAAGATCCTCGGAACAAGCGACGGCGCTCCCTGCGCGATCGTTGATCGTCTTGATGTTCGTCACGCCCGGATAATCGTTATAAACATCGAACAACTGGTGATAGCGCCAAAGCTCCTGCTCAACAAAACGGCGGTGCTCATCAAACTCGCTTTGATCATCCGAAAAGAGGATCATCTTCGTCACCGTATCGAACGGCCCCGTCACAAACGCTTCAAATGACTCTCTTTGGCACCCCGACACACATAGCATGACCGTACCGCAAACAAAAAGGACCACCAATAAAACAGTGAAGACGCGTGGCGATCCACAACGTTCAGATGTGTGACTTTTTTTTGGCGACACGATGAACCTCCCGATTGCCACCATCGTTATCATGCCCGACTCTTAAAGAATGATTGTAACGGTTTCATCATGACATACAAAAGAAGACCCGATAAGCTACCTGTCGCAATCCCGAACAAGAGCAGATAGGGACCGACAAGGAGAACGGATATTCTGTACTGCAAAAACAGAATAAGAAAAATCATCTGTCCCGCATTATGTGTGATCGCTCCCAAAATCGACAACAGGAAAACGGACGTCCGCCGCTTTAAAAATCGATCAATCGCAATCATCGCGGCGACCGACAGAAGCGTTCCCGTCATGGATACGCCCCCGGCAATCAGTCCTCGTGTCATAAAAACAAAAACGCTTTTCAAAAATGCGACAGAAAAAGCCTCGAGAGATCCGATAAAAATCAGCGTCGCCATGACGGCAACGTTGGCGAGACCGTACCGGAGCGGAACGGGCGCCGGCAAATGCGGCAACATCCCCTCAAGCAATCCCAAGGCAAGCGCCGTAGCCAGCATGACGGCAGAACGCGTGAGCCGTCGCACCGATACGGATATTCCACGTTCACGCGACAAGATCGACATCCTCCCCTTTCGATGACTCTGCCGTACCCTCAATCACGATGAGAAAACGGTTAGGCACACAGGCGGCGAATTCACCCGGTCGCTTGATCCGCCCGGACTTGACACAGACGCGATCGGGACAGTCAGAGGACATGAACGCGATCGATTGATCGGCGAACTGCCGTATGGCGATCGATGGCTCTAAATCAAATCGAAACTCCCTCTCTTCTCCAAGCTCCAGCTTCACGACTTCAAGCAACTGACCATTATGGTAAATTTTGGCGACGCACTCGGAAGAGGTTCGTGTCGTCCAAGTCACAATATACAAAATCAGAGCTAAGCCGATCAATACGGCCAAGACAAAAAAATCACGCGGCCGGATAAACACTCTCCGATCGCGTGTGACATCAACGTTGTCTTTCATCTTTTTTCGCTCCGTTCGCCCTTACTCATCCATCATTGCCTTCCGAATCATACATTAACGGAGCAAAGCAAAACTGAACGTCGTAGAGACAAAGCTCCTATGGGGTACAGGCTTCTTTTCCCGTCGATGTAGGACTCTCAGACGATGCTTCGGTAGATGTCGATGTGCTTGTCGAGGTTTCTGACGACTCCGTTGCCGTAGTTGTCGGCGTTGTCTGCGTCGTCGTTGTAGGCGTTGTCGTTGTCGTCGTTGTCGGCGTTGTCGTTGTAGGCGCTGTCGTTGT
>JAAZKT010000085.1 GCA_012799695.1 Clostridiaceae bacterium | reverse complement strand
TGGTACACCATCGGGGATTCGAACCCCGGACCCACTGATTAAGAGTCAGTTGCTCTGCCAACTGAGCTAATGGTGCAAACTCCCGGATATTATAAGAGCAGATTCTCCATTTTGTCAAAGGTCGAATTTTACTTTCGCCTTTGCAAAACAATCAAGTACGAAGTCGAGTTCTTCTTTCGAATGACCGGCAGATATTTGCGTACGTATGCGAGCCAAATTCCTCGGAACGACGGGGAATTTGAAGGCGACGACGTAGACGCCGAGCTCCAACAAATAATCGGCGACTTCAATCGCTTTGACAGCATCGTACACCATAACCGGGACGATTGGATGTGTCCCCGGAATAACATCAAGCCCGATGCGCTCAACGCCTTCTCTGAAGTAGCGCGTGTTCTCGTTGACGCGATCGATCAGTTGTGTGTCGCGTTGCAATAGTTCGAGCACCTTGAGCGATGTCGACGCGATGGCGGGTGCGAGTGTGTTCGAGAAAAGATAAGGACGGCTCTTCTGCCGTAACCAGTCGACGAGAGGTTTCCTAGAAAGCGTAAATCCGCCCGATGCACCGCCCATGGCTTTTCCAAGCGTGCTCGTCATGATATCGATGCGCCCCATCACATCGCAGTGCTCCGGTGTGCCTCTCCCTGTCTTACCGACAAAGCCCGACGCGTGCGAATCATCGACCATGACAAGAGCATCGTATTTGTCGGCTAGGTCGCAGACGGATTTTAAGTCCGCGATAATGCCGTCCATTGAAAATACGCCATCGGTCGCGATCAGTTTAATGCGCGATCCGGCCGCATCCGCCTCCTTGAGTCGCGCCTCGAGTTCGTCCATATCGTTGTTTCTGTAGATATAGCGCCGCGATTTCGTCAAGCGTACGCCGTCAATGATGCTCGCATGATTGAGTTGATCGCTGATAATCGCATCGTCTGGACCCAAAAACGATTCAAACAGTCCGCCATTCGCGTCGAAACATGACGAATAGAGAATGGCGTCTTCAAAGCCGAAAAAATTCGCCAGTTCTCTCTCTAGGTCTTTATGAAGCTGTTGCGTGCCACAGATAAAACGGACGGATGAAAGCCCGTATCCCCAGCGATCATAACTCTTTTTTGCAGCCTCAAGAAGCTCCCTATTGTTGGCGAGACCGAGGTAGTTGTTGGCGCACATGTTGATGACGCCTTTTCTTTCGGTCGTATCGATACGGCTTCCCTGTGGAACCGTTAAAACCCGTTCCTCGCTGTATACGCCCGACGCTTTCAAAGCTTCGAGTTCTTCCATCACAATCTTCATTCCTGTTTTCATTTAATTCCCTCTCTTTTCAGGTTCAAATCACCCGGTATTCGTTTCACCTTGGGTAAGTGTCCACAATTTTGAATTATACATCTCACCCGATTCGGTGCACAACCAAATTTCTGCTCAATGCGATATCAGCTATATATAAATCCGTCGTGAAGAAGACGGCTTGTCTTCCCGTCTCAAGTGTCCACTCCTCCATTGTGTTGACAAGTTCCACCATTTGAGAATACTCGGACGGTATGGACGGCGCCATCAGAAAAACTGGCGAACCTTCGGGCATTCCGGATAAACTTTGCGTAGTCCACGCTAGCCGGAGCGCAAGATAATTCTGCTCCGCCGATGTCTGATTGAAGGCGTCGGGTTCAATCGAAATTGGTGACATGTGGGAAGTGATTGACTGTTCCAGTAATGCGGGGCTTCTAATCTTGTGAACGGGAGGCTTATCTACGGACGTCACGGGAAGTGTATCGCCGATCCTACGCCCCGACATTCTGCCAACATAACGAAGCGCCTTAGCCATTACAGTCATAATGTCATCCTTCTCGTGCCACGTGTCCAATACGCGATCAAGCCAAGCGATTGATTTACTGAGTCGGGAAAAATCATACTTCATTTCCGCGATCGAATTTTCGAGCATCGTAAACCGATTCTTTAAGCCTGCGACTTTAACTGACGATTCTTTAGAAAGAGCGAGTCTCTCCCTAGTCTCCTTAATAAGAACCTTTTTCTCATCGATCTGACGTGCTATATCAACACGTTCTTCCGAGATCTGCTTTGCCCTCATCGGATCGTAATGAAGTTGCATTGTTTTCATGCGACTTAATTGACTGTCTCCCTTCATCAAGTCAAGCTGATCGCCTCCATAAAGTTGTTCGCAAACACTCTCATATTCACGGAGCATCTCTGCGTCTGAACGACCATGTTTCAAATCGGCAATTCTTCTTAAGAGATCGGCAATCGCCTCATTGCGATCGGCACTTGACTCACGTTGTTTTGACAACGCCTCGATGACATCGTCCACTTCATTCAACTCGCAAGGTCCGGCGTATTTCTTAATCGTTCGTAGAAGATCGTTATTCAAACGATTTAAATGTCGCTCCGTTGTTTCAATTTCGATGTTGCCTTGCGTCATCTGTCGCTCCAATTCCCCGATGGTCACACCTATTTCATCAAGTTCCTCTCGGTCATGTGATAGGTGACGATCTAAATCGTTAATCTTGGAACGCAGTTCTTCCTTGTCGGGAAGAATCATCTCGTCTGTCTCTACTTTCGGATCCTTTAATTTTCTTACTATTCGCGGAATAAAGGTTGCTACCAGTCCCAAAACAGCAAGCACGAGCAAGATAATACCCACCGTTTTATCGACCGTGAGAAACAGCAACCCGATTGCCATCGCAAGAAGTGAAGCAAGAACACAGAAATGAAACGACGTCGGAAACGTACGCTTCATCGTTCCTTGTTCAACAGCCTTGTCTGAACGAACGAAATTGTCGTGATCTATATCGGTTTTCAATGCAAAATATTCATACTCGTCGAACAAGCTGTCTCTTAATTCTTGATTGTTCTTTATACGGTGTGTGAGCAAGATGCGCTCTTGTTCAAATCTCACTTTTTGTTCACGTCGTTGCCGTGCGGCTTCTTGCAACTCAGCAAGATTGCCTTTAATGTCTACCGCGTTTCCGCGCCATTGAACTAGAGCCATCAATTCATGTACCGTAATGTCGTGCCCAATCTCCGTGATGCGCGATCCATATCGCCCTTCACGCTCCTCAATTTCCTTAAGCTCACGCCTTAGCTCCAATAACGTTTCGTATTCCGATTTACGTTCCAGCAGTGTCGTCAGGCGTTGTTCCCGGGCGAGGGCGTCATTATCCTTTTTGAGATCAACCAACGTTCTTTCTTCACTTTCCAATAGCGGAACAAGTTGATCATCGGGCACAATATTGCGACTTAAAACCTCAATATCATTACGGCATCTCTCGTAATCTGCCATCGTGGAAGAGAGCTTCCCGTGCCCCGTCGATTCGTCGTAGAGAGTTAGTCGCAGGCGGTTCACTTTCTCGCGGAGTTCTTTTAGGCTCTCACGTTTCGCCGTATCCGAGACGTAACAATCAGCAAGCAAGGGGAAATCTAGTTGATGGCCGAGTTGACCGCCTTCATCACCGATAATCGTCTGACTGAAAAAATCGACCTGCCCCCTTGTACTCTTCTCGGACGACAGGCGATATTCTCTCTCTCCACCGGAAAAAAGAAATTCCCAATGGTCAGCTAGACTCTGACCTTGCGAGAAGAATTCAAGATCATCGAAAGAGGGAATCTGTTGCGAAAGCAGTTTTGAATCAGTGCTTTCGCCTAAGATGAGGTTTAAATGAAGATCGGCGAAAGGATCGTTTCCGGCATCATCGGGTTCTCCGCAGACAAACGTCACGCCTTGGCCGATTGCCAACTGATATCGGTTAGATTCATCGTCGCGGCCACCTCGAACCAACCGCACTTCAGATAGACGCACGAAACATACCTCCGCAAAACGACCTCTCTTCTCTCTTACTTTATCATGAAATCAACAACAGGTATCATCGCACTTATATAAGATTGCTTCGGCTTGACACAAAGTCGCATTCCCTTGTACAATGGCTAACGATCGCCGAAGTGGCTCAGGGGTAGAGCAATTCACTCGTAATGAATAGGTCGTGGGTTCAATTCCCACCTTCGGCTCCAACTTTAAGGCAGTTATTGATACAGTTTCTCGTATCGATGGCTGCTTTTTTTGTTCCGAATTTCATTTCATACCGGAGCTGTCTTCGTCAATTCAACAATGAAACGAAAGGATTAGGTCAATAGTTCAGCAAGTCGGCAGTTTGTTTTTCTTCTGTAAAAAATTAGAATACGTGCATATTTATTTTTATTAGGCAAATCAATCGTGAGGAAAAGAAAATGAAACGCAAATTTTATTTCACTTTTGTAGTAACTTTGGCACTCTGTCTGGCTCTTCTGGTAGGTTGCGCCGACAAGCCTTCTAAGCCAACCGGAACGGCTCCGATTAAACTGGGAGGCATCGGACCTCTTACCGGTGGAGCGGCAGTGTACGGTATCGCTGTTGCCAACGGCGCCAAAATAGCCGTTGATGAGATTAATGCTTTAGGTGGCATTCAGTTTGAACTGAATTTTCAAGATGACGAGCATGACGCGGAAAAATCAGTCAATGCGTATAACGTTTTGAAAGACTGGGGCATGCAAATACTTGTAGGTACTGTCACGACCGATCCCTGCATTGCTGTTGCGGCAGAGAGTTTTAAAGATCGCATCTTCACGCTAACACCGTCCGCTTCTTCACCTGAGGTCGTTAAAGGCAAGGACAACACCTTCCAGATGTGTTTTAGTGACCCCTACCAGGGCATCGTCTCTGCACAATACATTCAAGAGAAAAAACTCGGCTCGAAAATTGCTATCATCTACAACAATTCCGATGCGTAT
Source organism: Clostridiaceae bacterium (assembly GCA_012799695.1). GTDB lineage: Bacteria > Bacillota > Clostridia > Saccharofermentanales > DTU023 > UBA4923. The sequence continues at coordinate 43,058 of JAAZKT010000085.1, read as the reverse complement.
TCGACTGGTATTTACGAAAAGTTTATCAGCGAAGCTGAAACCAGAAACCTTGAAGTTGTCAGCACCACGACCTTCACGAATGACACGGCAAACGACTTCTCAGTTCAGTTACAAGAAGCGCAAAATGCAGGAGCAGACTTGATATTCCTTCCCATTTATTATGAACCTTCTTCGCTTATTTTGGCACAGGCCAAAGCGACGAACTACGAGCCGAAATTCTTCGGCGTCGACGGCATGGACGGAATTTTGGAGATGGAAAACTTCGATACGACACTGGCTGAAGGCGTTATGCTTTTAACACCATTTGCCGCTGATGCACAGGACGAGAGAACAGCCTCCTTTGTCAAAAAGTATAAAGAGCTTCATCACGATGTTCCGAACCAGTTCGCAGCCGACGGCTATGACGTCGTCTACGCTATTTACGAAGCGCTTAAAGATAAAGATGTCACAGCCGAGACACCGGCAAGCGAATTGTGCACTCAGCTTATAGAAATTTTCACGAATGACAAATTCGTGTTCAGTGGCTTGACCGGCAACAATATGGTGTGGTCAAAGAACGGTGAAGTGGCCAAACCGCCGAAGGGCATGTTCATTGAGAATGGCGTCTACGTCGGGATGGATTGATTAGATGGACATTAGCGGGATACATTTGCGTCAGAAAGGAGTAACGCCTTTCTGACGCAGTTTATATACGTTAGGATACCCAGATGGATTTTTTATCCTACTTAATTTCAGGCATAAGCTTGGGTAGCATCTATGCGATTATTGCCCTCGGTTACACGATGGTTTACGGCATCGCCAGGATGCTGAACTTCGCCCATGGCGACGTTATTATGGTTGGCGCATATATGTCTTTTATGGCGACGACCCGTTTCGGTTGGCATCCACTGCTATCAGTCTTATTCGCAATGGTCGTCTGTACCGTGCTTGGTATTGTGATCGAGCAGCTCGCTTACAAACCATTGCGAGCGGCACCGTCACTGGCTGTGCTCATCACGGCGATTGGGGTCAGCTATTTTTTGCAAAACGCGGCGCTTCTCCTCTGGTCTGCCAATCCTAAAAGTTTCTCTTCAGTTGTACCTTTTGACTCATTACGTCTCTTTAACGGTAGGTTGATCATCTCGGGCACGACAATCGTTTCGATTTTCGTCTGCGTCATTATTATTTTGGCTCTGAACACGATCGTCAACAAAACCAAGATCGGCAAAGCCATGCGTGCAGTCTCTGAGGACAAGGACGCCGCACAGCTTATGGGTGTCAGCGTGAACAGAACGATTTCCATTACGTTCGCTATAGGCAGCGCACTCGCCGCTGTGGCGGGAGTCTTGCTCTGCTCCGCATATCCTATTCTCATGCCTACGACGGGCGCGATGCCCGGCATCAAGGCCTTTACTGCTGCCGTTTTCGGAGGCATCGGATCTATTCCGGGCGCTTTCCTCGGCGGTATTCTCCTTGGCATTATCGAGATATTCGGCAAAGCGTATATATCGACTCAGTTATCCGATGCGATCGTGTTTGCTGTGTTGATCATCATCCTGATCGTTAAACCGACCGGTTTGCTCGGCAAGAAAGTATTGGTCAAGGTGTAGCTATGAAACGCTTGCGCTTGCGAACCAATGTCGATAACTGGCTGACGTATGGACTCGTTATCGTCGCTTATATTGCGGTACGTCTCCTGCTTGCAGGCGGCAACATTTCCTACGCTCTGCAAGGTCAACTCGTCCCGATCACGGTTTACATCGTAATGGCAGTCTCGCTGAATTTGACCGTCGGTGTGCTTGGCGAATTGAGCCTTGGCCATGCCGGATTTATGAGTGTAGGCGCTTTTAGCGGAGCGATTACCGCTACGTTATTGGAGCTATTAGCCGATACGACGTCGACGACGTGGATACGCCTTGGACTTTCTACGCCTTGGATTCGTCTTTCCTTGGCCATGCTTATCGGTGGAATCATCGCCGGTATCTTCGGCTTTCTTGTGGGTGTTCCCGTTCTACGACTTCAAGGCGACTATCTTGCGATCGTCACTCTCGCATTTGGCGAGATTATTAAGAACGTGATGAGCATTCTCTATGTCGGCTACGATGCGAACGGCATCCGAGTAAGCATGGATAGCGCCAATGCGCTAAAACTCGATGAGGGCGGCACGATTATTATGAACGGTCCTATGGGTGTCATCGGCATCACTAAACTATCTTCGTTCACAGCCGGTTTTATCCTTATCTTGATCACGTTGATAATTGTTCTGAACTTGATCAACAGCAGAGCGGGACGCGCGATCAAAGCGGTCAGAGATGACAAGATCGCGACCGAGTCGGTCGGCATCTCCGTGTGGCGCTACCGTATGATGGCCTTTGTGACCTCGGCAACTCTTGCAGGCGCAGCCGGTGCTCTATATGCACTCAACTACTCAAGCGTCGTCGCACGCAAATTTGATTTCAATACATCGATTCTCGTGCTTGTTTTCGTCGTTTTAGGCGGTATGGGTAATATCCGCGGATCAATTATCGCGGCGACGGTCTTGACCGTCTTGCCGGAGGTATTGCGCGCCTTTAATGAATATCGCATGCTCACCTACGCCGTTATCTTGATCGCGGTCATGTTGGTTAGAAATAATGCTACGCTTCAACACGTCTACAAACAAATTGGTGCGAGACTCAGCAAAAGTCTGCCAACACGCAAGAAAGGAAGCGAGGTATGAACGAGTCGAGAAGCAAGACAAAAATGGTTCCCTTGCCGAGTCAGGCCATTATCCCCGAGCGTGACGCGACACAAAGACCGATTCTCGAGGTCTATCGACTTGGCATCAATTTCGGCGGTCTCGTTGCTGTAGAAGATTTCAACATTGCTGTCGGCCGTACTGAAATATGCGGACTCATCGGTCCGAACGGTGCAGGCAAGACAACCATTTTCAATTTACTTACAAAAGTCTACCAGCCGACAAGCGGCGCGATCTTGCTCGACGGCAAGGACACGTCCAATATGAATACGGCACAGATCAATAGAGCGGGTATCGCGCGAACGTTTCAAAACATTCGGCTCTTTCCCTCCCTGTCCGTTGAAGACAACGTCAAAATAGGTTTGCACAACGAAATCGGCTACAACATGGGTACCGGTATTCTCCGTTTGCCAGCGTTCTATAAAGCCGAACGACATGCCAAAGAGCGCGCTATGGATCTACTTAATCTATTCGATATGACGCCCCTCGCCTCCCACCGCGCCGGTTCGCTACCGTACGGAGCACAACGTCGCCTCGAATTCGTTCGCGCACTGGCAACCAATCCGAAACTGTTACTTTTAGATGAGCCTGCTGCCGGCATGAATCCTTCCGAAACGGAAGAATTGATGAGCAACATTGAGAAGATTCGTGACCAATTCCAGATCGCCATCATGCTGATCGAGCATGATATGCGACTTGTGATGGGCATCTGTGAAGGTATCGCCGTGCTTAATTACGGACAAATTATCGCAAAGGGAACTCCTAAAGAAATTCAAACAAATCCGCTCGTGATTGAGGCGTACCTCGGTAAAAAGAAAGGTCACCAAGTATGCTGAATGTAAGCGGTCTTCAAGTCTTTTACGGTAATATTCACGCCATCAAAGACGTCAGCTTTTACGTTGAGGAAGGTGAAATCGTCACCTTGATCGGTGCGAATGGCGCCGGCAAGTCGACGATCTTGAATACAGTCTCCGGATTGATCCGACCTACCGCAGGTACAATCGAATTTCTCGATCATAGTATTCTCAATCTCACTCCACATAAAATCGTGCGCAAACGACTGGCACATTGTCCCGAAGGACGACGTCTCTTCTTGCAGATGAGTGTTGAGGAAAACCTTGAAATGGGTGCATATGCACGTGATGATATCGATATGGATGCGGAAATGGCCGATGTTTTCAGTCGCTTCCCCATCCTTGAGGAACGCCGCACTCAGTTGGCAGGCTCACTTTCAGGCGGCGAGCAGCAGATGCTGGCTATGGGACGCGCGATGATGTCAAAGCCAATACTGCTGATGCTTGATGAACCATCGATGGGGCTTGCGCCCATTCTAGTGGAGCAAATTTTCGATTTGATCGTTGAACTCAATGAAACCGGCACGACCATTCTTCTCGTCGAGCAAAACGCTCAAATGGCACTTTCAATCGCGGATCGCGGGTATGTCTTGGAGACAGGCTCAATCGTCACGATGGGAAATTGTATCGATCTATTGAATGACGAACGAGTTAAAAAAGCGTATCTCGGGGGTTGAACTCGCTGTTTCAACGTCATCCCTAGTCGACCCGAAAAATCCGCCGATACGATTTCTCATACAGGCGGAATTTGTTGTTGTCTATTATATGAATCTCACTAGTAGGCAAATACAATTCCAAGTTGCATCATTTGTCGCCTGATTCACTATTTAATGTTGCTGTACTTGACCTCCGCTCCGCGGAAGACGACGGCGCCTATGACGATGCTGATAACGATTATTGCAGTACCTGCAATAACGAAGTTGCCTAGGCTTTGTAAGACCCAGTTGAAAGCATTGATGAAAGGCTTGGCGAGCGCTATGGAAAACACCTCAAGCTTTTCCGGTCCAACGCTGTCAAGATGATACTGTAATACACCGATCACTCCATTCAGGGATATAACTCCAAAAGGCACCCAAAAAATAATCCTGCCGAACCAGTTCAGACGGTAATTTATCGCACCTAATGTTAGCCCGGCAAAATAAACCCCAACGTAAAGGAAAAGTAGAATAACAAGGGTACGTCCAAAATCCACAATGCCGCTCTGTTTTTCCCATGTGGGGATCAGGTCGAGAATACTCGAAATGTAACCATTGAGTGCTGAACTGATCAGCTGCATGATGTGAGAGAAAATGCTGACTGCAACACTTGTGAACAGCCCGAAACAGAGGCCCTCAATGATAAACGCCCTTACCATCGTCGACTTAGGTACTTGATTTTGCGCAAGAAAAACAAAGTTTTCCTTAAAGCTGAATAATCCGGCAACAATACAGGCGATGAGATAGATGCCTTCAATGCCGCCAAACCCAGAAGTAATGCCACATAGAACAACGATAATTCCTATAAGATACAGTACCGTCATCACGACAAACAGGCTGATAAAGTACTTCTTATAATCGCGCGCCAACACTTTGACTGTGCTCATGAGTAATGATTGATTTTTTCTATTCGTCTTCATGTAAGCCTCCTAATTATCGAGATTCATGCTGTATGCAATGAAGATATCCTGTAAGCTTGGTTGGGCAACTTTAATTCCCGGAGGTAAAGCAGGCGTTTCACCTGATTGTTTTACAAGCAAGAATGTAAAACCAAGTTCTTCTCTTTTCTTGATGACCGTGTACGCTTTCTCAACATGCCCCGCTATCTCAGGTGGACCAATTAGGTAAGAATGGTTACCGAGAATATCTTCCACTCTCTCTTCCAGGACAATCCGCCCGTGATCGATGAAGATGACCTCTTCGAGAAGATTGCTGATTTCGTCAATCAAGTGTGTGGAAAGGACTATCGTGTTTTCCTCTTCACGATAGATGCGCAATATTTCGTTGTAGAGCAATTCTCGATTGACAGCATCATGACCCATTGTCGGCTCATCTAGAAAAATAAAGCTTGCCCTCGTCTGCAAAGCCACTATCGACCTGACAATGGCGAAATGCCCCGTTGACAGTTGGTTGAGGCGTTTCTTCTCATTGACGCCGAAGTTCTTTAGTACCTGTAACGCTTCAGCTAAATTAAACCTCGGATAGAACCGGCTTGTGCAGCAACATAGCTCTTTCACCTTCATTAAGTCGGGCATTGTCTTCTCAGGCTCGGAAAAGTAAAGGTCACGCGAAGTGACGTCGTCCAACATAGCCTCGCCGTCGTACAGAATACGCCCACTTGTCGGTTTAATCCGATCGGCTATGACTTTGAGGAGCGTTGATTTACCCGCCCCATTCCGTCCTAGAAGACCGTATATTTTGCCCGCCTTGAACTCGAGGTTAATCGTATTCAAAGCGTGAACATCATGGAAATTCTTCGATATATCACATACCTTAATTGTCTGCATCTTCAGCCTCCTTAATCCAACGGATGAGATTTTCCGATGAAATATCTAATTGCCTAGCCTCCTTGATGAGGGGAAGTAAATAATCTTCCTTAAAGGCGGCCTGACGTTTCTTCATCAGCATTTTACGCGCTCCTTCTTTAACAAAAATTCCAATACCGCGTTTTTTGTAACAAAAGCCCTCATCGACTAAGGCGTTCACTCCTTTTCCGGCTGTAGCGGGATTAATTTGAAAAACCCGGGAAAGCTCCGTCGTTGAAGGTATCTGCGTCTCTTCAGCGTAGGTTCCTGCAAGAATGGCATTCTCAAGACCTTCTTGTAATTGGATATAGATAGGTTTTTGATCCTGACTGTCAAGCTTCATAGGCACCCCCTTTTTTACTTCACCGGTTAATTACTTAACTAATTAACTAGTCAAGTCAAGTCTACTCTGACAAAATGAGGCTGTCAAGACCTTCTCATGTTAAATTCATGTAAATTCGACTGAAAATAGTAAGGAAGCTCGACGTGCATTTTTTGCGCGTTTACATTTTAATAAGGGACTTATTCTACAAATGAAACTGTTTAAATTCAAAAGGGGCGCTGTAACAACACCCCTTTTGTCACAGTTTAAAATTACTTTTATCTCAACGAGGCTCAATCGGCGCCAGCGAGTAATTCTCGTGCGCTCTCCGCAATACGTGGAGCAGTAAAACCGAACTTTTCGAAGAGTACGTTTCCGGGAGCCGAAGCACCGAAGCGATCGATGCCGATCACCTTTCCGTCAAGCCCCGTATACCGATGCCAAGACAGTGTCGTTCCCGCCTCTACTGCCACTCGCTTTCGCAGCGCGGGCGGCATCACGGATTCTTTGTAAGCCGTATCCTGCTCCTCGAAAACTTCCATTGACAGGACGGAGACGACGCGCGCTTGAATCCCCTCTTCTTTTAATATATCGGCGGCGGCTAGCGTCACAGGCAATTCGGAACCCGACGCCATCAGGAGTACGTCCGGTGTCTTCCCTCCGTCACGAACGACATATGCGCCATGCAACGCGTCATAGGCGGATGTCTCCTTCGAGGAGATGTTCTGGCGCGACAAGATAAGCGCCGAGGGTCCATCATTCATCAGGGCCATATACCACGCCGCCGCCGTTTCAAAGCGCCCTGCGGGGCGGTAAACATTCAAACCGGGAATCGACCGTAACATTAGTAAGTGTTCAATCGGTTGGTGCGTCGGGCCGTCTTCTCCAACTCCGATACTGTCATGGGTCAAGATGTAAATCACAGGTTGATTCATGAGAGCCGACAGTCGAATTGCACCTTTCAAATAATCCGAGAAGACTAGGAACGTAGCGACGTAAGGTCGTAGCGCCCCGTGTTGCGCAATACCGTTTGCCATCGCCGCCATCGCAAACTCGCGAATTCCAAAATGAATTGTTTGACCCGTAGGATTCTCTGCCGAAAAAGATTCGCCGCCCTTAATTGTCGTATTGTTCGAGGGCGCCAAGTCGGCGCTTCCACCGAATAGGAAAGGCGTTTTACCCGCAGCATAGTTGAGAATCTTCCCCGATGAAGCGCGCGTCGCCTCGTCTCGATCAAGTACAGTAAGCATCTCATCAAGGTCAAGTGTCAGATCGCGCCGCTCCAAAGCGCGTTCGAGTAGTTCGGCGCATTCGGCATTGGCAGAAGCCCAACTATCGTATAGCTCATTCCACGTCTCCTCATCCAACGCAAGTCTCTCTGACACCTGGCTGAGATATGCCTTAATATCCTCGGGAACCTCAAAGGGAGCAAGTTCGGTAGGCCATCCAAGAACTTGCTTCGTCTTCACAACGTTTTCTTCCCCTAAAGGCGCCCCATGGCTCGAAGCTGAACCCTCTTTCGGTGAACCGTAGCCGATCTTTGTGCGGATCCTGATGAGTGATGGGCGATCCTCGCGCGTCTTCGCTTCGGTCAAAGCGCGAGAGATTGCATCGCGATCATTTCCGTTTGGAACTTCAAGCACGTGCCATCCATACGCTTCAAAACGTGCACTGACGTTTTCTCTGAAGGCCAATTCGGTTGACCCTTCAATCGTGATCTCATTGTCATCATAGAGCACGATAAGCTTCCCGAGCTTTAACGTCCCGGCGAGCGATGCCGCTTCACTTGCGACCCCCTCCATCAAGTCGCCGTCGCCACACAGCACGTAAGTCCTGTGATCGATTATCTTGTGCTCCGGCGTGTTGAAACGCGCGGCGAGATGAGCCTCAGCCATCGCCATCCCGCATGCGGCGGCAAACCCCTGCCCAAGCGGACCCGTCGTCGTTTCCACGCCTATCGTATGTCCGTATTCAGGGTGTCCGGGAGTACGGCTGTCCCACTGACGAAATGATGCGAGATCCTCTGTCGTCAATCCGTACCCGAACAGATATAGCAGCGAATAAAGGAGCATCGAACCGTGTCCTGCCGACAACACGAAACGGTCGCGATTCATCCAATTAGGGTTGGCTGGATTATGCCTCATGTGATGTGCCCATAACTCATAAGCCATGGGAGCCGCTCCGAGCGGCAACCCCGGATGCCCCGACTTCGCCTTTTCGATCGCATCGATTGATAACGCACGAATGGCAGTCACGGCACGGTCATCCATTCTTCTGTTTCTCATTTCCATCGTCTCCTCACATAGATTCTTGTTCGTCTTGTCTTAAATGACAATTCTTATATTTTTTCCCGCTCCCGCACCAACAAGGTTCGTTACGTCCCGGGATATGTTTTTTCTTGTACGGCGTGGGCGCCGTTCCGTCTCCGCTCCGTGCCTCCGGAGATGTTGACGATGAGCCGGCAGCCATCCTCGATTCCTCCGATGCACGCGACCATCCGCTCGAACCCCTTCCTTCAAGTAATTGTGTCGGCACGCGTCTCTTCGGTGCAGGGTCTGCCGCCGTTAGCCTCGCCCTCATGATCAGGCGTACGGCGTCGCGTTGGATCGTCTCGTTCATCGCTTCGAACATGTCATACCCTTCGCGTTTGTACTCGACAACGGGGTCATGTTGCGCGTATCCGCGCATGCCGATGCTGTCGCGCAAATCGTCCATGAGATCGATATGATCCATCCAGTGTCTGTCCACCGCATTAAGGAGAATAATGCGCTCGGCTTCGCGGAGCATCTCAACCGATCCGAGTTCTTCACCGCGCATTTCGTGACGCATTAAAGCATCAGCTTTTAAATCGGCAGCCAATTTGATCCCGTCCATAGCCTGTCTCGATGAAGCAAATCGAGCGAGCGAAGGCAGCGGCCCGAAAATATCATGGACTCGCGTGATGAAGGCTTCCTTATCCCAGTCATCCGTACGATCGGAAATTGAGAGGAAGTCGGCAAGTGTCGCATCCATCGTCTCCGCAATAATCCGTTGATAGTACGTATACAAATCGTGCCCCTCAAGTACTTCCCGGCGCTGCTTGTAGATAAGGTTGCGTTGCGTGTTCATGACATCGTCGTACTCAAGAACATTTTTTCGAATAGCGAAGTTAGAACCCTCTACGCGCCTCTGTGCCGATTCAATAGTCCGCGAGAGGAGCGGATGTGCGATTTCTGTGTCCTCGTCGACGCCTAAAGAAGAGAAGATGCGATCCATGCGATCCCCACCGAAAAGTCGCATTAGGTCGTCTTCCAACGAAAGGTAAAATTTTGAATAGCCGGGGTCTCCCTGACGGCCTGCGCGGCCACGGAGCTGATTGTCGATACGCCTTGACTCATGGCGCTCCGTACCGATAATACAAAGACCGCCTGTCTCAATGACGCGGCGCTTCTCATCTTCAATCTCCTTGGAGAAACGATCCTTCAGGGTTGCAAATAATGCACGCCCTTTCAGCACCACTTCATCGTCCGTTACATTGTATGCCGTCGACTGCTCGATCAATTCTTCTTCGTAACCTTGTTTACGCATCTCTTCACGAGCCATAAACTCCGGGTTTCCGCCGAGCAGAATGTCAGTTCCTCGCCCCGCCATGTTCGTCGCTATTGTCACAGCTCCGAATCTACCCGCCTGTGCGACTATCTCCGCCTCGCGTTCATGGTGACGGGCGTTCAGGACATTGTGTCTTATACCGGCACGCGTGAACAATTTCGACAGGATTTCACTTTTTTCAACGGAGACCGTTCCGATGAGAACAGGTTGTCCCGTCTCATGGATCGAGCGAACGTCATCCAGAATTGCCCGGAATTTGCCTACTTCCGATTTGAAGACTGCGTCGGGATCATCTTGACGGATCATGGGAACGTTCGTCGGGATCGAAACGACATCAAGATTGTAAATTTCCCTGAATTCGCTTTCCTCCGTCATCGCCGTGCCCGTCATACCGGACAGTTTGTTGTACATGCGGAAATAATTCTGGAAGGTGATCGTTGCGAGCGTTTTATTCTCTTCTTTTATTTCGACGCCTTCTTTCGCTTCTATCGCTTGGTGCAAACCGTTACTGTAACGCCTTCCGTACATCAGACGACCGGTAAAGTCATCGACAATAACAATCTCTCCGTCTATTATCACGTAGTCGCGATCGAGATGCATGGTTCCGCGTGCCTTTAAAGCATTGCTGATATGGTGGTTGATCTCATAATTCTCCTGATCGGAGAGGTTATCAATTCCGAAATAACGCTCCGCCTTCTTGACACCTCGCTCTGTCAAGACGGAGCTCTTTGCCTTTTCATCAACGATATAATCGGCGTCCGACTCGACTTCCTCGAGTTCTTCCGTTGTACGCATCGCTTCTTTTTGAATGATTAGCTTCGGCGTCAAGCCTCTCGCGAAATCACTTGCACGCTGATACATCTCCGACGAGTCAGTTCCGGGTCCTGAAATGATAAGCGGCGTTCTCGCCTCATCGACAAGAATACTGTCGACCTCATCGACAATGGCGAAATTGAGTCTTCTTTGAACACAGTGCTCAAGCGACAACACCATGTTATCGCGCAGATAATCGAAACCGAACTCATTATTCGTTCCGTATGTCACATCGGCCGCATAGGCGGCGCGCCGCGTCGTGTTGTCCAAACCGTGCACGATAAGACCGACCGAGAGACCGAGATAACGGTAGATTTTACCCATCCATTCACTGTCGCGATGTGCTAAGTAATCGTTGACAGTGACAATGTGAACTCCCTCTCCGTTAAGCGCATTCAAGTATGCCGGAAGCGTCGCAACGAGCGTCTTCCCCTCACCAGTACGCATCTCGGCGATACGGCCTTGGTGGAGAATGATTCCGCCTTGGACTTGAACGGGAAAATGTGTCATACCGAGAACGCGCGTGCTCGCCTCTCGTACGGCAGCAAAAGCATCCGGCAACACGTCGTCAAGCACCGCCCCGTCACGAATTTGACGTCGGAAACGGTCGGTAGAAGAGCGAAGCTCCCCTTCCGTCATGCGCGCGTATTTATCCTGTAATTCAAGAACGGCGTTCGTCTTTGCGCGAATTTTTCTCAACTCGCGCTCTGAATAAGTTCCAAATAGAGTGTTAATTAAACCCATGTGTTTTCCTTAGTCTCTCCAGTTCTGCAATTCCAGCAGTTAATCAAAAACGACGGTCCGATTCGCCTGACCGTCCATAACGACGACCCATGTCAGTCCGGGATTCAAGACCAATGTCTCCCCGTTCAACTCAAAAACCATCGGCGCGTTATGTGACTTCTTACTCCATGTCACATCATACTTTTTTCCACCGGTAAAGTAGAGTGCCTCACCGGAACCGATCCAGTCGATCTTGATATGGACGCCGTTCGGCATTAAGTTATGAGGGACATAGATCAGGAAGATGTTACCTACTTCAACCGGTTCTTTTGTCAATTCATCGACGAGAAGTTGTTCGCCGTTGTATTTTGCGTACATTTTTTTGCCCGCGTCGTAACGAAACGACTCAGACGGTTTGTTGAACCGGTAATCAATGCGCGCGACTTCCTCTCCTCCGTCGGGTTGAACGAACGTTTCCCTGATCATCAAACCGGGAAGCGGCTCAGACAACTCAACCGGCGCACGTTTCTCGCCAAAAGCGTAAATTGATTCCGCCTTAATATACAAATTATGTGGAGCCTTTCGGTGCGGCATACGGTAGAAGAGCCTTCCGGCGGCACCTAAAGCGTCGACTCTACGGACGAGGTGATTCACGGGCGACGCCTCAATTACTCTCCCGTTACCGGCATACGTGTAGAGGGCATTGTACTGCACAACAAGGTCGAGATAGGCGGGTCTCGCGCTTCTTACAGGCCCGAGAACACCCTCGTCAACATCGGTAAACATCAAGAGTCTCGTCGTCCTGCCCTCAGTCATCATCTGATAAATCAGCTTCGCTTGTCCGATGCCTGATTGCGGCCTGGCACTAGCTGTATTGTTGATCATAAGTGCGATGGGGACTTTTTTATCGAATAAATGGTTTGCTTCGGTCGGGGTGGCATCCGGTTCAGTCTCAGTCGGAGCGGGGGTCGTGATAATCGTTGTCGGCTCTGTTGTCGGATCTACAGTAACCGAGGACGTCGTCGTCGAAGTGTCAGGTGTCGAATCTTCCGAATCGACACCGGTGCAAGATGTAAGCATCATACCCGCGGACGTGACGACAATTAAAAACACTATGACAAGTCGTTTCATTTCTTAAGATTGGAATGTCTCCTCAATATAAGATGAAGTCGGACATTCCTCTAGCTCCTTTATAGAACTGGCGAAGAGACTGATAGACTGTCGTTCCTTTCAATATCATTCGCTCTATGCCATTCTCTCACAAAGTTCGATCGGCTGCTATCGATTGCCGGAGAAGACACGGAAGTCTAAGGCGATTATATGGAAATGTCCGTGGATATGTATCCGCTAGGGAGTGTCATGTACGTGGCTTGTGCCGCACTCTCTTATGTCAAGCACAACGCCCTTTTGCGCGGCTAAAGCAACCCAACTATCAAGAAGCGCTTGCGATTTCCAAGGTATCTCATTGTTCGGGATAACGAGTATCAGGCGACGGTAACGTATAGAACCCGGTTCCGGTCCTTCTCCGCCCGCGCCCTCAAAAGATGCAAGGTCGGATACAAAACGATCGATCCGTTTCTCGACCTGTACAGATGATGAATACGAAGGAGCAGTCCAATCCATGCTTTTAATCGATGTCGCCTCCGCCCCGTCCCAAGAGGCGATAACAGGATAGAGAAGTGGCAGATGACCGCCGAACAGTTTCCTGAATTTTTGCCCGCGCTCAAAGTTACTCAACTCCCAAATGCCATCATAATTCTCCTCGGCACTTTCCTCATTACCGCTGAATAACCCTGCATTCCATATGGGAATGCGTGAACGAATGACATCGTAATACTGCCCCGCAGGAGTGTCCTTTTTGAGCGACAAGATCAACCATACTGTTTTATTCTCGTTATCGACATCGACGGCGAGACGTCTTTCACCCATCGGTTTTTGCCTGTTTCGTCCAACGGCAATTTCCGTCGCCCATGTATCGACACGGCTGAGTATAAAGGGTGACACGAGTACCGTCGCGGCGATGTCCGTCATCCCGTCAAGTGCCACACGCGCGAGCAATTCGTTAGGAATCCATTGTTTCACCAGTGTTTCAGGGTCTGCGACACTTTCGAGCAAATCGGCGACAGGTAGAAGGAGCGCAATCTCCTTCGCAGTCTGATCAAGGGCATGGGATAGAATCATCGCATCCTGCTCACCTTGAACGGCGAGAGATAACATCAGCACGATGATCAAGACAAGCGGGAACACGATCACTGTTTCAAGTGAGAGCGACGCTCGATGCTTAACAGCCGGGCAATGTATGTCTCGTGTAGTATCGTTCACTGCACTATCTCGTCCTGTTCCGGCTTTCGACTGAGAAATCCCGCGTCGAAACGCAGAATCCTGTCATCGCAATGGATCACACAGCAAACCGTCGTATAATACCGACTCGGGTAGACATAATCGATCGTGTGGGCAATTCTCTTTGCGATCTTGTCAGGCGACTGCGCGACAATTAAAATGCGCAAAAAATCTCGATACCTGAATTTGAGCTCGATCTTTTTTTTGCCGGGCCAAAGATCGACTTCTTTGCCTTTATTCAACGCCGATGAGTCGATCGCGCCTCGTGTGAGAGCGGTGGTAGCCATCAGCAACCATTCGATTGCCTCGGGCGGGATGTTGACACTTCCGAGCGAAACTGCGGAGATCGCAGCCGCGGTCGCCGTTGCAGTCGCTTTGAAACTTGCCCTCTCCGTTTCGTTTGTGATGATTTCAACAAAATGTATCGCGAAACGGATCGCCCCGATAAATACGAGCACCGCCGTCTTAGCTTTCTTTCCCTTTAAGCCCGTCGCGATCTCCTCCGCCTCATACCTTCTTGAGTCAGAAAATTTTGAGATCATTCTCCCGTCTGGCGTATAATCATCGCGTCTAATACCGTGTCGCATGACATACGGAACGTCGTTATAAAAATAGGATAGAGCATACTCGCTTAGGATTAGGCGATCGAGCACGCCCTCAGGAGCGACAAAAAGCATTTTGTCGACTAGACCGCCAAACTTCTGAAGCCCGCTATTATCAAAGGGGTTCACGTGTAATGTCTCATGTTCGGCGCCCGCCTCGCTCGGTATGAAGATTGGGGCCAGATAACTCAGACCTTTCTGGTAGACATCGCGAATTTCCGTGTTCATCAGCGCCTCATACTCATCTTTCCATTCCGGCTCTTCATCAATGACACCGAGATCGGGATCGATAGTTTCATAACCCTGTTTGAGAACAGAGGGAAAGTAATCGGACAGCTGCGTAACATTGACCTCATGTCCGATTTTTTCCAATGCACGTAGCTTGTCTATCGCATCCACCAAAATGGAGGTAGCGGCTCTCCACGTCATATGGCGCGCAATTCCGTCTTTAATCACGTCGCTTTCCTTTAATTCATCCGCCATTTCCAACTTCAAGCTTGCTCCCGTGTTGGGCAGCACGTCTGAATCGAGCGCCTTTTTTGCATCTTCCTCCTTCATCCCGAAAAGACCGAACGTCTTGTACAAGTCTCGATCGTAAAGCGCGAGTGCCGAATCGGTAATCATCCTTGCATGTCTCGCTAGGTCTGCATCGGCTCTCGCCTCGCGACTGAAACGCAAGACCTCTGTAAAAAGCAACAATACCGCCGGCAAAATGATACAGAAAGCGAGACTCATCGATCCCGCATGCACAACGGCTCTTAGACCTTGGCCCGTTCGCTTGCGGCATAGCCTTATACGCATGGTCGTGAAGGTATTTTTGCTCATTCGTCACTTCCTGAATTATGATCCCTATATGTCTTAATCATCGAAATAATGTCGCGCCCCAGAGAAAGAGACTCGACGATCTTTTGGGGGCACGTGTACACATAGGGCACTTCATACGATTCACGCATGATCGTCTCGTACTGATACGTGTAACCCGAACGATTTTCGATCATTGATGTGTAAGCATTGGCATTCGCCGCGCGCTTCGCATCACACGCGAGCGGTAGAGCCATTCCCGTCGTCTGAGCCAGAATCGTCAGACAGCACGGTATCGCAATAATCGATTCAATAGATAGACCCATAAACACCACCTCCACAAACGTTGTCATAACGCACTATTATGGTAGGAGCGTGGCGTCGGCTGTACGAAAGTATTGCGGTGACGACAACGGCATCAACAGGTCAAATTGACGACTTTCCGATGTCATGGAATTGGTTTAAAGGATTTCCAGCAAACAGCCTGCGAAACGAATACACGGAAATCAAGACAGATCAAAACGAATTTACAGGTACCGGCTCAACAATCCGGAAAAGGTGATAATGATAACTAGCAGGAAAACCCCATAGCCGCCAAAAAACGACAGGCGTCAGAGGCATTCGTCAGGGCGCTGTGTCCGGGACAGACAGGCAAATCGGCGGGCATCCGAGAAAGGATGCGAAACAACCGTGAAAGCGAATCTCGCATAAGTGAGTCATTTCCCGTTGCGAAATCAGTGCGCCCCCAACCGCGATCAAAGAGCGTGTCGCCCGAGATCATTGCCACAGGTAACGATTTAGCATCATCCCGACGGTAAATCACGAAACATGATGAGCCCATCGAATGGCCGGGAGTATTCAAAACATCTAGATAATACCGCCCGTCAAGCTCGATAGTATCGCCATCATTCAAGACAAGATCCGGCTTTACAAAGGCATTGGGGCGTCCAAAAAAGATAGAGGCATTCAATGTGGGGTTATCGAGCATCTCAATATCGCCACCGTGCATCAAAAACGGGACATCGGGATACTCTTTCTTCCACTCATTGATCATGCCGATATGATCGTAATGGGCATGCGTTGCGATCAACTTCGAGATCGGACGCTTTTGCTCAACGGTATCGGGGCTGAGAGATGGATCAAACAGCACTTCGCAGTCAAAACACGTCAGCGCGTAGACATTGCAACTCCGAAATCCCTCGCGATAGTAACGGAGTTCCTCCGTTATCTGGTGTGATTGTTTGATCATGAACGAACCAACTCGCGCCAGTCCAAATCGCCCCTGCTAATGGCAAGAATGAGAATTTCCGCGGTCGCCGTATTCGTTGCATAAGGGATACTGTTTGTATCGCAAGCCTGAAACATGCGGTGTTGAGAATCCGGAACGGGGATGCTGGGATCCCGCAGGCAAATCAAAGCGTCTATTTCGTTGTAAAGGGCGATCGAAGCAAGCTGGCTATAAACACTGAACGCATCGGCCGAGAAGCGTTCCAACTTCAATGAAGTCGCTTCCTCAATCAAACGCGCCGTGTTAATCGGAGACACCAACTCATGTTTGGCCAAAATCTGCTGATAGGCAACGCAAAAATTAACAAGTAATTCGTTTCTTGATGTGTCAGCCAGTAAAATAATCTTCATATTTGCACCTTCAGGCTGCCTTCGCAAAATGTGCGCAGAGCCTCCTCTCCGTCAACGAAAAATATAAATCCGAAACATATACATTGTATACAAATTATCACGACGAGACAAGCGATTTGTCGGATTATCGTCCCCTATACGTGTCAAAATTGCCCATTCGTTCATGTGTCGGCTCCACGCCGAAATACTCACACAAAATGCGATACGAGATATCGGAGGAATATTCGCCGTACGCACCATCGGAAATAGCGTGCGCAATGACGATCTCCGGGTCATACGCAGGTGCAAAACAGACAAAAACAGAATTTGAGATCGGCTCCATTTTTTCGTTGAACGCTTCCGCTGTACCCGTTTTACATGCCACAGGATAAGGGAAATCGTGTAGCAGGCGACCTGTTCGGTTGCCCATATCCTTTGATAGGGAGATCATCGCATCCCGCAACATTTTTACGTTCTGCTCTTTAAATCCGATAGGTACGCGCTCTATCTTCTCCGGAACGAGCACCGTCCCGTCAGGCGATACGATTTCTTTAATAAAATGAGGAGTCACAAGGTAATTCGTTGCAAGCCCCGTCACGCCGCGTGCCATTTCCATCATTGTATAACTGTTATAAAACTGCCCGATCGATGTCTGGCATGTATCGGCGATAAACCACCGCTGATCTTCAGGTCTAGCATTCAACTGTTTCTTAACGGCACGGGACGGCCTGATACCGGAAACACCCCCGGTGATATCCAGTCCCGGATTCTCGCCTAAACCGACCCTGCGCGCCGTCTCACTGATCGTATCGATACCCGTCAGCACCGCATTTTGAAAAAAATACAAATTGCAACTCGTTGCCATGCCGCGAGCGAATGTAAGATTGCCATGCCCGTACGTCTTGTAACAGTGCCATTTGATTCCGCCAATTTCCTGACTGCCGCGGCACGTCCGCACCTGATTGTTCGACGTCACGACGCCCGCCTCCAAAGCCGCCATGCCTGAGAAAGCTTTGAAAGTTGACCCCGGCGTATAAGTTTCGGCAATCGCGCGGTTGAGAAGCGGGCGGTATTTCGTATCCGTCAGCATACTGCGAACACGTCTTGCCGCATCGGGATCACGAGTTTGATTGATAAAATCGGACGGGTCGAAATTGGGGTAGTTCGCATTGACGAGAACGGCACCCGTCTTCGCATCGAGCACGACGACACAACCGCCGGGCGCTTCCATCACCCTATCCTTGTGTGTACTCCCGCGAAATTCGAAAATCTTGCGTTCCAACTCTTCAAGAGCGCGCTTTTGCAATTTCAGATCGATCGTCATCTTCACTTCGTTCCCGGGAATCGGTAGCGTTTGAACTTCACCCGGCACCAATACGGGAGATGTCGACTGGTCTTGCTGCCACGTCTGAAACGTCGCTAGGCCGTTCACGCCTCTCAAATAACGATCGGCGGCCTGCTCCACACCCGTCTTCCCGATGA
This sequence comes from Clostridiaceae bacterium, assembly GCA_012799695.1. GTDB lineage: Bacteria > Bacillota > Clostridia > Saccharofermentanales > DTU023 > UBA4923. The sequence continues at coordinate 24,700 of JAAZKT010000085.1, read as the reverse complement.
TGTCGTTTATCCCGTATCCGACTGATTGCAATCTTGCGTATTCATTCGCGGATATGGCGCCGATATAACCCAAAGCGTGACCGACATAGCGGCTGTCGTCGGTGTACCGCCGATGATATTGTTGAGTCACGATAAGACCGGGATAACGGTAATTCTGTTCTACGAGACGAGCCGACATCGACGCGGGGACGGATTCGGATAACGTAATCGGCTGACGATTTGAAAAAAGCCAGTTATTCTCAAGGATCAAATAGCGCAACTGCATAATAAGAAATGCTTCACCATCGGAATAAAGCCTGCTCCCCGATGTGCGATCCGGTTCAATTTGAAAGTAGTCAAACAGAAGATAGTCGAAAAATTCATCGGGTCGCTCCCGCACGACACGTTTCATCTTTCGTGCCGTATTCGCTTTTTCGGGATCGACGAGATTCAAAACATTAGGATCCGTCTGCCACCGTATAATATCTTCCAAGGGTTGACGAAACACAAAACTTAATGATTGATCTCTCGCCAACAAATTTTCACCTCGCATATCCGATGGCACATCGAACCAGTTGAGCAGAGGACTTCGGAACGAACAATCAAACTCATCGAAAAGAATGGCGACGTCAAGAAGAAAGCGGTTCAGCTGGGCATTCGTCATGCCGGTCGAGATTAGAGAAACGCGATGGATTGCGTCACTGACGGCGAGCGGTCGTCCGTCCCTGTCGACAATGTCACCGCGCGGAGCCTCCAAAACAATTTCCCCGTCACTCCCGACTGTCTCCAAGACGTTAATCTCCCCACTGCTGAAAATCTGAAGTGAACCTGTCCTTATGAGAATGAGAAGAAGCATGATCACGAGAACCCCGGCCAACAACGCAAAACGATTCCCCTTGAAAAACGGTGCCCATGAACGACCTTTTTGCGCGCGTCTTATCGACGTGTTCTGTGAAAGCGGTACCCATTCAGGCGTTTTACCATTTGCGTCACGCAAGCGACTCACCGCCTCTCACATCCCCTATGCCGTCATCTTTCTCGCGTTTCGATTTACGACGATAAAATGCAATTGACATATAACCCGTAAGCACCAAAGCGCCGATGATGTTGGAAAGCAGCTTTGCCGGAGAGCGTGAAAGCGCGATCTTCCAAATCAAACCGAGCGGTGTCCTAAAATCTCCCATCGGGAGAAGCCACGTCAGAAAAGACATGATCATCTCGTCGAGCCAAGTGGTCACAACGACGAGGATACTTCCGCGGAGTGCGTACTGTTGCCAACCCTCACTGGCGACCAGTCCGGCGATAAGGCCGATAAACATACCAGCCAACATCCCCATGCCGTACCCTCTACCCGCCATGTAATCACGTAGAAAACCGGCGACCATACCCGTCACAAAACCGTCGTAGCCTCCGGTCCAAAGACCCGCAAGCAACGGAAAAAGAAAAAGTAAATCAGGTGAAATCAGCGCACTCGAAAGGTTCGGCAGTGTTTGGACAAATGCCGCTACAAACAATCCGGGCAGATAGACTGCCAAGCGTCTCCAAATTGTGGCGTCAAGATTCATGCTCATTCTCCACAATGACGAACACATAGCTGAGGCTGTCAAAGTCACAAGTCGGTTTGATGGAGCATGTCACAATTTTTCCGTCTTCGCTCGACTGCAACGAAACGACTTCGCCGATAGGAATTCCGCCCGGGAAAATACCGCCCTCACCCGATGTGACAATCAGGTCGCCGACTTTCAGAGGCGTGCCTTCAGGGATATTGTCTCCCAGACACAAACCTTGCTCGCGCAACAAAACGTCGCCGCGTACGCGAAAGGTCGAACGGTAGCTCCCATCAACGCGCGCACTCACGGAAAAAGCCTCATGTAACAGAGGCAACACCTTGCTTGAGTAAGTTTCCGATGAATGAACGCGACCTACAAGTGCGGAGTGCCGATCGACAACGGGATACGAGATAACGCTCGCATCGAGTCCGTGTTTGCGTCCCGCCTTAATCCGCATGAGGTCATGATACGGTCCGAGTGATTCATTGAGAACAACGGAACCCAGTACCTTGGAATCATCAAATCTCGTGACGAGATTGAGTGCCTCCTTGAGCTCTTCGTATGCTTTCACTTTTTCTTTATTGTCGACGATTTCGCGATTAAGCCTGCCTACTTCATCTTCCAGTTCACCGATACGTATTTTCAGATCTCTATTGTCTCTGACAGCCGTGAAAAAACCGCCTACCCCGTCAATCGCTTTATTAAAAGCCGTAGTCAAAGGATCAAAGATGTTCCCGAAAAAGTCGCCAAGACGCGACCGGGTCGTTCCGGGAAGCGCGGTCAGTATGAATAAAGCGAGCAACGCGACGGTAACAATCACGATCACCATTACACGCGGGACGCGACGTTTCATAGCGGTCAACCTTTCTTAAATCACAGTCATAATTCAACACGGAATGATCATACGCGCAATGTAAATATCGACTTCTTCTCGTGCGGTAAAAGCATTATATCACTATGCCGCCCAACACTAGATGCACACCGCTACCTTACACTGTCATCGGAGGCAATACTTTGCCGAAGAAATCAACGCGTTAGAAAAGTCCTAGCCGCTTAAAACTGGATGATGACTCGGCGCCGACTATAATGTGGTCAAGTACGGGGATGCCCATCATGTTTCCGAGTTTCGTGAATTTTCGCGTCGATTCCACATCCGCCCTCGACGGTGCGGAATCCCCACTCGGATGATTATGGACAAGAACAATCGATGCCGCATTGGCTTTAACCGCCTCGCGAAAAATATCACGAGGATGGATAACGGCGGAAGCAAGTCCGCCCTGAGAAATCCTGACTGACTTGATGATGCGATTTCTCGTATCTAAAAGTAATACATGAAATTCCTCTCGAGGCAGGTAACGCATACTCGCCTCGACGTAACGAATCACATCGTCCGGGCTTTCAGCAGCTGTGCGCGTCTCCCGTTGTCTATCCGAAACAGCTCGTTGACCCAATTCCAAAGCCGCCAGAATGCGAATGGACTTGACTCGGCCGATTCCCGGTACTTCTTGCAACTCCTCCAGACTCGTATCGAGAAGTCCCGAGAGACCGCCGCTCATCACGAGGGCTTTTTGCGCTGTCTGAACGGCAGTTTCACCGGTGCGTCCCGTTGTAAGTAAAACTGCAATCAACTCCGCATTTGTCAGCGTACGCACACCCTTGCTTTCCGCCTTCTCATACGGTCGTTCCGATTCGGGAATATCCTTCATCGTAAGAGAGGCATCCATCAATCGGCTGTCAGGTATTGCAGAATCATTCCGACGCATCGCATTGTCTCCGTTCTTGACACTCACCGTGAACACGACAATTGGTCGAAACTAACCTGCTTCACACGCTCGAATAACAAGTACGGTTACGGCATCTTGGTCGTCCATCCTCCCCGTTTTGATTGCAAAGTCGGCTTGAAAACACCCCTCCAGCATACTTTCAAGTTTTTCCATCGAAAATCTTCTCGCTTGTCTCATCAATTTGCGCGCATAAAACAAGCTCTTCGTCACACCGGAGGCGATAATTCTCTCCGCCTCGCCGGCATCTTTCGCGACTATCAGATCACGCGATTGGCGCGCCAACATCGTCAGGATGAAAAGTGGCGGTTCCCGACGCTCGTGAAAGACATCAATCATACGCAACGCCGCATCAATTCTGCGCTCCGCGATCGCATCCGTCAGATCGAAAATCTTGCCCGTCATGTCCTCTCTACAAAGAAAATCGATATCTTCCGTGAGGATATCTTCCTTGCCCGTGAACTGATAGAACAGGAACACCGTCGACAACTCACTCGCAATATCGGACATGGACAACTCACAACGCAAAATGAGTGATTCGGCGGCCTCTCTTGTAATACGAAGGTTTTCTCTACTACAGAGCCCTGCCACCCACCGCATCAAATCATTCATATTCTGTCTGTCGAGCTTTGCAGAAACGGCCCCTGCCTCACGCATCCGGCGAAGCAGCCTGTTATTGTAAACAACGTCTTCTTCGAGAAAAACTAAGCAACAGAATTCCGGAATATGTGTCAGCAACGCTTCAAGCTCCTCCGCCTCATGATCTGTAGCTAAAGAAGACGAAAACAGACCTGTCCTCGTAAGCGATATTACTTTTTTCGAAGAGAGAAATGGGGGAGTCTTCATCTCCGCCATGATACGCTGCCAGTCGATTGAGCGCGCATTGCCATCTCCTGCAATATTGACTCTGTCAATTGGTTCACATCCGGGCGTGATGAGTTTTTCCAAGAGATGTTGGCGTATCTGCTGAAGAAGATATGTCTCTTCCCCGCAAAGAATATAGGCGGGACGATCCGCAGCACGTGTAAGATCAGCCGTGAGCTCCTTATAATCCATGTGTTTGTTCACGATCGGTCTCACCGGACTCCTCCCTCAAACGATGCAATCCACTCTGTTATCGTACCCTTTCCCCCGCGGATGTTCAAGATGAGCGCACCTGAGCGATCTGTCCTGAAGACGTCCGACCCGACATCTATCAGCCTTTGCAGCACGGTCATGTGCGGGTGCGAAAAACGATTTTCTCTTCCGACGGAAATAATCGAGACGCTCGGTGAAACAGCTTTGAGAAATGACACCGAACTTGAACTTCTTGAACCGTGATGCGACACATGAAGTAAATCGGCAGACAATTCTCTCGACTGACAAACTAATAGTCTCTCCCCTTCCTGCGTCAAATCTCCTGTAAACAATATCTTAAACCCGTCCATATCAAATCGCAGAACGAGCGAATCATCGTTCAAGTCATAGTTGTCACGCTCCTCCTCTGGATAATAGATATCGGCGCATATCGAACCAAGTTCCAAACGGTCGCCGGCTTTTAGGGAAAAACATGTAACCCCGGCCTCGCGTGCCGTGTCAAGAAGCAAGTCCGTTAAATCGCTTTCCCAATCATTTTCGCTCGGTATTCGAGATGATCGGTGAGATGTGACGGGTAAACATAATCGGTCGATCATACCGCACTCGAGAAGCTCTACAATGCCGGAAGCATGGTCACCGTGCGCATGTGTCAAGATGGCAAGATCGATCTTTCGCAACGAATGCAAACGAACAACGGGCAAAATCGTATCGTAGCCGTGACCACAATCGCCGCCGTCAATGAGACAAGTATAGCCTTCGGGTGAGATCACCAGCGTCGCGTCACCTTGACCGACATCGAGAAAGATGACGCGCCACTCTTTCCTCCGATCCGAAATCCAAACCATTGTTATCACTATTCCCAGCGTCAAGATAGAGATGGCGACACATATTCTTCTAAATAATCTTGTCCTCTTCTTAAACAACAAATAGCCTAAAAACACAATGAGGAGAATCAATGCGATCCATTTGACAGGAATGTAAGCGCCCCTGAGAGATGCCGCCTGTCGCGCCAATTGATGAATTAACTTCGCCCCGGGTTCGAGTAAAGAGGCAAAGAGTGTCCCAACCCTCAACAACCAGTGACCTCTCACGGGAATCAGTGAAAGTATTGTCGTCAAGATGTAGGCAAATGCCGTTAATAGCGATGCGATCGGCATGGCGACAGCATTGATCAACGGCGAGAGCAACTGGAATCCCGCGGAAGACATTAAGACGTACGGAAGAACAGCTATTTGAGCAATGAATGATATCAGGAGAACACGCTTGATCGCAGGCGCTAAACGGCACAAAAAGAGAATGACTGCGCCCACGAGGGAAGGGTCTTCCGATCCATCGTCATCCTTGGCATCGCCGATTCGTGCGGCGCCATGTGCTCGTTCGATGACGGAAGATGTGACGAAACGTATCGCTCCGGCGGCGGAAAGACTCATCCAAAAGGATTGAGAACGAATGGCGAAGGGGTTGAGAAGCAAGAGACAAGTCGTCACCGTCAGCAAACTATTGATCGAATCTCGTCGCCTTCCGAGGATCGCGTCAAGTCGTAACATAAAAACAGACAATGAGGCGCGTGCAATGCCGCTCTTCCACCCGCACAGCACACCGGGTATAAGTGTTAAGGCAAGGAGTACTCTCTGTCTTCCGCGCCGCTTTAGGCTTATTTTCCGTGTCATGACGTGAAATGGAGCGAGGAAAAAGTAGAGATGCGTTCCGGATACGCTCGTCAGATGTGAAAGCCCGGAAACGCGCAGATGATACCGCTCCATATCGCTCATTAGGCTCGTGTCTCCGAGTGTAAGAGATGCCAACAGGGACCCGCCGCTCGTATTATCCCAGAATGACGAGAGGCGGAATCGCACTCTATCACGAAAAGCGTCCGGCAAACGTCGAATCGCCAAGACGAAATGTTCGACACGTTCGATCTCATAGTTTACAAGTTGCCCGGAATGCGAGACTCCGTTCGACCAAAGCCACAACCGCGTTGAAAATCCGCCAGGATTTCTCATCCCTTCCCCACGTTTGAAAGAGGCCACACCCCTGACTCGATCCCCGAACCTCCCCGGTTCGTTCATCCACAACATAGCGGGCACGCCGTCCGATAACAGGACAATCTGCCACCGACCTTTCTCCGGACATCCCGGGATACCGACACCTGCATCGATAACGGTTCCGCTAAATGCCTGAGCACCGCATTCTAACCGGCTTTCCCAATAAGTAAGCATCTTTCCCGTGATCGTAAAAGATAGAACTGCGACAAAAAAGAAAAGAATGAGCGGGTAACGAATTGGTCTCCCGCATACGTCAGACATTTGAACGATCTTTGTGCCCATGCAAAGATATTGGGGGACTGAATTAGATCATTCAATCAACTTTCACAGCAAAAACAGCCTCCGTCGGCCAAATCGACGAAGAGACGAGAGTAAACAATCCAACCAGTATACCCCTATGAATACGGTGACTATTCTATCCCGTCGACGATGTTGTAGATGCGCCTCTCGAGCGACTGTACAGCTAAGTCTCTCGGAGACGGACCTGCTGCGACCGAAATGGGCGCATAAGCTTTATGACCATACTGATCCGCGTACTTTTCAATCATCGCCATCGCTTCGCGTTCAGCCTTTACAATGGCTTGCCGCGACAACTTGTCGGCTTTTGTCAAGACGACCTGCCATGCGATGTTAAAATGACAAAGATAATCGAGCATTTGCAGATCGAGGTCGCCAAAACCGCGCCGTATATCGATAAGCAAGAGAACGACGCCAATCGGCCTTCCCGACTTGAAGTAATCGTCCGTCACGCGTGAAAACGATGTCAGCTCATCGCGCGAAGCCTTCGCATAGCCGTAACCGGGAAGATCAACGAAGTAGAGATCGGCTCTCTCCGTCTCATAGAAAAAGACCAGCCTCGTTTTGCCGGGTGTTTTGCTCGTCCGTGCGAGATTTCTTCTTTTGCTCAGCGCATTGATGAGCGTCGATTTGCCGACGTTGGAACGTCCGGCGAATGCGATCTCACGACGCGACGGAGAGGGAAACTGTTTCGCGCTCGCCGCAGCGATATACCCTTGAGATTTTTGTCTTTTTTTGCCCTTTGCTACTTGAGTCATTCGAATCACCCGCGATCTTTCTGTTATACTATACACACTGGAGGGATACACATGCAAAGTCTCACTTTTCCGGCTGACCAATCCGTTAAGAACCTTTTCGGCGATGAGCCGGTACTGGAGTCGAACGGACCTATCGCCTTAATCGTGCATCAACTTGACCCGCCCCTCGCGGAACGTATCAACCATCAGCTCGCATCTCGCAGAAAAGCACTCGCAAAACAAAACCCCGATCTCCTTCAACTCCCAGGCTATGTCCGCAACGACTACCGTATCCGAGTCGATCTCTCGCGATTCAGTTCGGGGGAAGGGAAGGCGCGCGTTATCGATACGGTGAGAGGACACGACGTTTTCATTTTAACGGATGTTCTCAACTATGGCACATCCTATAAACGGTATGGCACCGATGTCTCCATGACGCCCGATGAGCATTTCCTCGATTTAACGCGTCTCATCCTCTGCACACGGGACTCCGCCGCTCGCATCCATGTGATCATGCCTTTCCTGTACGAGGGTCGTCGATACAGAAAATCCGATCGGGAATCACTCGATTGCGGCGCCATGTTGCGCTCACTTTTCGGATTGGGCATCGACAACTTTATCACGTTTGACGCACATGACGCACGAGTCGCCAATGCAGTTCCAAGATCAAATTTCGAATCCTTCCCTACGTCCTATCAGAGCATAAGGACAATCCTTCAAACGATCCCCGATTTGCGCGTGGATCGCGAACACATGATGGTCGTCAGCCCCGATGAGGAGAATATCAGCAGGGCCATTTTCTACGCTTCCGCGATGAAATTGCCGCTCGGTATTTTTTACCACCGACGCGATTTCAAATACGTCGATGACGTGTTAACACAGACGACTTCGAGAACTTTTCTGGGCGACAGCGTCGATGGCAAGGACATCATCATAGTCGCCGATTTATTGGACAGCGGCAATGATTTCATCGATTGTGCCGCGGCGTTGAAGACAAGAGGCGCCAACAGAGTGCTTTGCACCGCCTCGTTTGCACAATTTACGGAAGGAATTAGACGACTGAGGCAAGCATGGGAGAGCGGGATCATCGAGCGAGTGTTCTCGACGGATATGGCGTACAGGCCTCCCGAAGTGCTCACGTCTCCATGGTACACGGATATCCCGATGGCCGACGATCTTGCCCTTTTAATCTCGGCACTCAATCATGACGCCTCGCTGTCAAGACTCATGGCGCCGGCCAAGCGGATTGATGAGCTTCTTGAATCGCTCGGTCACTCGGACAGCACGTCAAGTCGTCAAATGACTTTCTCCGATCTGGGAAAGATGAACTAACATCAGGAGGTAAATGGAATGCCGCATAATACTGGAAGACTCACAAGCCGAAGCGACAGCGATTATTACAAGTATGACCAATATGGCAACAACCCGATGGTGCCGCTCGCTCCGGTCGGAATCATCGCCATGCGCGGTGCGGCGGATCTCTCGAAAGAAATTAATAGGGCGCTTGTAGACCGAAGAATGGCCTACCTCGACGAGGCGTTGCCCGATGAAATCACACCCGGATTCCTGCGCGATGATTTTCATATCCCCGTCAATACCTTCCGTTTCTCATCCGGAGAAGGCAAGGCCGTCATTGAACGTACGGTGCGCGGACATGACCTCTACATCATCTGCGATGTGACAAATTACTCCGTCACATATAATATGCGCGGTTTTCAAAACAGAATGAGCCCGGACGACCATTATCAGGATCTGAAACGGATCATACTTGCCGCCTCCGGAAAAGCGAGACGCGTCAACGTCATCATGCCCTATTTGTATGAAGGTCGACAGCATCGCCGCAATGCGCGCGAATCACTTGACTGCGCTCATATGCTCGAAGAGCTCGATCAGTTGGGTGTCGACAACTTCATTACTTTCGACGCACACGACGACCGCGTCGCGAATGCCGTTCCGACCTCAGGTTTTGAAAATGTGCCGACGACCTACCAAGTACTCGAACGATTGATACGCGCTTACCCCGACATCGACTTCAACAACAGGGAGATGGTGATGATTAGTCCCGACGAGGGTGCGATTTTCCGCACCGTCTATTACGCATCCGTCCTCGGGCTTCCGCTCGGAACGTTTTACAAGAGACGCGACTATACAGTCGTCAAAAACGGACGCAACCCGATCATCGCGCATGAATTCCTAGGCGAGCCGATTGCCGGGCGCGACGTCATGATCGTCGATGACATGATCTCTTCAGGCGAGTCGATGCTCGAGATTGCGAGAACGCTCAAGGCCGGCAACGCGCGAAAAATCTTCTGCGCCGCGACATTCGGTCTCTTTACGGACGGTCTCGGATCGTTCGACAAGGCGTATGAGGACGGCGTCATCGACGCAGTCTTCTGCACAAATCTAATTTACCGACCTCCGGAACTGCTCGCGGCAAAGTGGTACAAGGACGTCAACGCTTCGCGTTTTGTCGCCTTGATCATAGACGCACTGAATCACAACGCGTCACTATCGTCTCTCCTCGATCCGACCGCTAAGATTAGAAAGCTTCTGCAGGCGATGGACGAAAATAAGCAGGCACCGAACGGAACGATCGATAAGGATCAATAGAAAAGGATGCGTACTGCGACATCGATTCGATGCGTATTGCTGTAGAACGACAAAGTAAGCGGCGACTCTCATCCAGTGTTGAGGGTCGCCGTTTGTAATTGACTTGGACGATCGGGCGAAACTCTTGCCTTTACAGTATCTTCGTTCCGAGAGAACGACCGCCGATCAGATGAAAATGCGCGTGCATAACCGATTGCCCGGCTGCTACGCCGCAATTGTTGATAAGACGGAATCCTTTCTCCTCGAGTCCTACAAGACGCACAATCTCGGGTAAAGCCCGAAACATTGCATTCAGTGCCGCAAGCCCTTCTTCAGAAACCGACATCGCATGAACGTTTTCAAAATGAACCTTCGGAATGATCAGCACATGCACCGGTGAAACAGGGTGTAGGTCCTTGAAAACCAAGACATTCTCGTCTTCATATACTTTCTTCGACGGTATATCGCCTCGAACGATTTTGCAAAAAACACAATTTTCCATCAATCTCTTCCTCTCTTACAAAATGGATGCCAAATGAGCGCGGACTGCTTCCACTGCATCATCAATTTTTGTGACGTCGCGTCCTCCTGCCTGAGCCATGTCGGGGCGTCCGCCGCCGCCGCCGCCTGTGATCTTTGCGGCAATGCGAACGAGGTCACCTGACTTGGCGCCATCGGAAATCGCTTTTGCGCCCGCCATCGCCAACCAGAGAACCTTGTCGCCATCGTCCGATGGGGATGCGAGTAAGATAACGGCGGACTTGCCGACCTTATCACGGAAGCGATCACCCGCCTCGCGAAGCATCTCCGCATCGCAATTCGGCAAAACTGCCGTCAACACCTTAAATGGTCCTATGTCACTTTCAACCGCACTGTGATCCGAAACGGATCCGCTGAGCCTCTCACGTTGTAAACGCTTAATCTCTTCCTGCTGATCCTTAACACGAGTTTCGATCGCGTCAAGGCGCGTCATCATTTCATCTCGACTGACATGCAGGCGATCCGACAGTTGTTTCACAATCTCGGCGTCTTTGAACATCTCGCGCATAGCGCCTTCGCCCGTCACAGCTTCAATACGCCGAATGCCGGCGGCAATGCCGCTCTCTGACAAGATACGGAACAAAATGAGTTCACCCGTCGATTTTACATGCGTCCCGCCGCATAATTCACGCGACCAGTCGCCACAAGAGACAACGCGGACGTTGTCCTCGTACTTTTCACCGAAAAGAGCCGTTACACCTTTCGCCTTGGCATCCTCCAAACTCATCACTTCCGTCATAACCGGCAAATTCTCCAGAATCTTGGCATTGACGAGTCTTTCCACCTCGCGCAACTGTTCATATGTGACGGGACCGTCGTGTACGAAGTCAAAGCGCAGGCGGTCCGGCGCAACGAGTGATCCCCTCTGGTCGGCGCCGTCTCCGAGCACTCGATGCAAGGCGGCATGAAGCAAATGCGTCGCCGTATGGTTGCGAGCAGTTGAAAGCCTCGTCACTCTGTCGACATTGAATAAGACATCGTGACCGGCATGCAATGTCCCTGCCCTGACTTTCGCTCGATGTAGTACAATTCCGTCGCCGGACGAGTCCGCGGTAAAAATGTCAACGATCGTCTCGCCCTGTTTCATCGTGCCGCGGTCACTCGTCTGACCGCCTCCGAGTGCATAGAAAGGTGTGCCGTCAGAGATCAGAATGACTTCTTCACCCTCCGCAGCTGACTTCACTTCAACAAAAGAGCGTTCGGCTTCTGACAATTTAAGTATGTGAAGGAGTCTAGCGGGCAAATCGAGCCGGTCATAACCGTAAAAGGACGTTGGTTCAAGCGCGCGAATGTGATCGGGTAATGAAATAGCTCCCCATGCGGTGGATGATTTTGCAAGGAAATCTCTGCGCGCTCTCTCGCGTTGCGCATTCATCAGCTGAGAGAATGACTCCATATCAACCTTCATCCCGTCCTCAGCGGCAATCTCGACCGTGAGCTCAATAGGAAAGCCGTATGTATCATGCAATAGGAAGCAGATATCGCCCGGCAACACATCGTAACCTTTGGCGCGTTCCTGCTCAATCGCCTCTTTCAATTGTGCTAAACCTTGTTCGATTGTCCGATTGAAGCGCTTTTCTTCAGCCTCCAGCACACGAATGATCCGATCCTCATTCTTAAGCTCCGGATAGTGCCCCTTAGACTGAGCGATGGCGACGCGCATAACGGGAGCGAGGATCGGCTCATCGACTCCGAGAAGACGCCCTTGCCGAGCCGCTCGTCTGATCAGTCGGCGCAAAACGTAGCCGCGTCCTTCGTTGCCGGGAAGCACACCGTCAGCAATCATCATCATCGAAGAGCGAACATGATCGGTGATAATTCGGATGGCGATATCTTTCGACTCGTCTTCACCGTATACCGTTCCCGTCACCTCACACGCTTTGTCGACAATCGCCCTCACCGTATCGACATCGAGAAGCGTCGGAACATTCTGAACAATGGACGCGATGCGCTCAAGACCCGCACCCGTATCGATGTTTTTCTTTTCGAGCGGCACATACGTGCCATCCTCTAAACGGTCAAATTGCGTAAAAACGAGATTCCAGTATTCGACGTAACGATCACATTCACAGCCGACATTACAATTCGGATCGTCACACCCATACGCTTCTCCCCTGTCATAAAACATTTCGGAACAAGGGCCGCAAGGACCGACTCCGTGTTCCCAGAAGTTGCTTTCATCAAATCTGAAAATTCGCTCCGCAGGGAACCCGATGTCACGCCAATACTCAAAGGCTTCATCGTCATCCAAGTGGATCGAGACGTAGATGCGCTCCGGATCGAGTTTCAACACATCGACAGAAAACTGCCATCCCCAGAGAATCGCTTCCCTCTTAAAGTAATCCCCGAATGAAAAATTGCCCAGCATTTCAAAGAATGTTCCGTGGCGGCCGGACTTGCCAACATTATCAATATCGGGAGTGCGGATGCACTTCTGACATGTGGCGACACGCGTCGAAGGCGGCGTTTTCGCCCCCGTAAACCACGGTTTCATCGGTGTCATGCCCGCGTTAATCAAGAGCACGGAAGGATCATCTTCCGGGACAAGTGAAAAGCTTGGCAACACAAGATGGCCGCGTTCCTCAAAAAAATCAAGAAATAACTGTCGAACTTCGTTCAAGCTTAACGCTTCCACGAGGCACCCCCTTAAATATCAGTATCGTATGTGAAAAGCCCGGAAGAACCGGGCCTCTCAATTGTCATCCCTTTTCCAAGGGATCTTAATCCATTGCTCTCAACGTCTCAATAGGAGGCAGTTTAAGCTCTTGCCCTTTATAGATATGCTGGCTGGAGCTGCTCATACCGTTGTAACGCGCCAGTTTGTCAAGTCCTTTTTGACTCAAAGTACCTGATCCGTAAAAGTTGCTGGCGATCGACCAGAGAGTGTCATTGGCCTTCACGATGTAAATCGTATCACTGAGAGTTCCTCCTGTTGTCGTTGTTGTCGTAGGCTCTACGAACGGCGTGGTCGTGGTCGTTACACTAGGAATGACAATCGGATCCGTCTGAGTCGTCGTTGTCGTTTCGGAAGGTTTGGATGAGCCGCCACCCTTCAACAGATTAATCAGGGCAATTATACTGACAACAATAATGACAATAAATATGGCATAGAATGCGATTCGCCTCGTGCGAGTGGATGTATGCGGTTTTCTATCATAACCGAGCTCGTCATAATCATCATCACTGTACGGGTCGTAGGCGCGCTCATCGTCAATATCGCCACCGGTATCCCAAGCATCGGATTGTCCGTAGTCGTCATACCGCGACTGTGCCTTCCGACGCCTTTGAGCTTCTTGGTTGTACGCAAACACGGGAAGATGTGAGGGAGGAGCGCTCTCTTCATCGTAGTCCGAATAATCGTCATCGTCGTCAAATTGATGACGTGACGCGATCTCTTGCCTTTCATCAAGACCCGGATACTTCGGGAAAAGCGGACTCTCTTCCGAAATAGCTGAGTCAGCCGGCGGATCGAATAAGAACGGTGATTTTCTTTCAGCCTCGATGGACGACTCTTCACTCCATTCATCCTCGAAAGACGCAGATTTTTCAGCAGCGGGGGGCTCTTTCATCATGTCAACCATATCCTGCTTTTTGTATCGCTGTGTCCTGTCAAAATCCACATCCTTACTTTCATGAACGGGATCAACAACCGGCTCCATTGCCTGTGTCGCGAACCGCCCTAAACTGAAGCGTGTCGCCGCAGTTTCATCCTCTTTAAACGAAACAACATCTACGACGGCGACCTGCATCGGCGTGCCGGGCATTTGAGAGGCGGCAGCGGTCAGAAGAAGCCCCGCGGCATCCAACGAGTCTTCCGCATCTTCCAAATGACGCATCATCTGACTTTGCCCTACGGTGTCAAACACCTCGCTGTTGCAAAGGACGAGTCGATCTCCCTGCTCAATCTGAGCGATATTGGAATAGCGGATCGTCCCCGCTTCCCCGGCAATAAAATCATTAAATCCTTCAACATGATCGCCATACAGATCGGTCGGCTCGAGATCTTTCAAGCTGCCGGTCAACGGATAGAGGGCCTCATGCCGATAAACAAACGCCATACTTTCGCCTATCGTCACGGCTGCCATCTCTCCATCACGGATAATAACGCCGGAAAAATAAGGCTCACGCGTGGCGTCTTCCCCTAAACGGATACGCCCCGTCACATCCATCGCCGTTTCGGCGAGGTCGTTTATGTCATTGTCGATGTCGCCTCGATCGAAATTAACTTGCTCCGCCAAACGCTTAAGAGGCTCCCGCCACGCGGATGCCTGAGATCGCCCATCTGACGAATAGCCGAACAGAGCAATGAAAGAACCTTTAGACTCGCGATCAAGTGTCGTATTGACAGAACGAAGCTCCCGCTTACTAGGGAATTTGCCGTCCAAACAATAGGAGTCCGCAATACCCTCTACGGGGTAATAACGGGCATTAATCGTTGCGACCAGCCTTGCCGAGATCGGTCCGGATGCCTTTGCCATAAGATGCCTCCTGATAAATCAATTAATAATGAGGTCGCTTTCCTCGTTCATCTACTGCATTACAGTTTAACATAAATATCACATATTCATCTCATCGGATACCATCGCTTCTGCGATGATTAAATCCCTCGGAGTCGTAATCTTCAGATTGCGATCGTCACCTTGTACGAGCCTGACGGGATAACCGATCCGCGTCAACAATTCGAGATCATCCGTAACAAGAGCGCCCTCCTCTTTTGCGACAAGGGCCGCCTTCAACATGATGTCAAAATCTGCTCCTTGCGGTGTCTGCATTGCTACCAACCGTCTCCGAGGCAGCGTCTGCGTAATTGTATCACCTCGCTCGTCCGTCAATCGTATTGTATCGGTGACGGCAATAGCCGGAGCAACACCGACGTAATGATTCCTGATCGTATCGATCAATTCCGTTACAAGCTCACGCGGTAGAAAACAGCGGGCAGCGTCGTGGATCAGCACGATACGACGTACAGGATCAGATGTTGCAAGTGAGACAAAAAGGCGTTCAATGCTCAAGAGCCCTGACAGTGCCGATTCCTGTCTAGACGATCCGCCTTTCACGACATAAATTGGTTCGCCGGGGAAACTCTCCTCAATCATACAATTAACACGGTGTATCTCATCCTCATCGGCGACGATCACAATATGATCGATGTCGGAACACTTAACAAAAACATCGACGGAGCGCTCGAGTATAGAACGACCCCCGACAGCTCGAAAAACTTTATTCTCATCGCCGCCGAGTCGCGTTCCTTTTCCGGCGGCAAGTACCAGAGCGTAAACGATCATTCTTCCAAAACCTCCGCCGTTCATTAACTTTCCTTCGAAAACAATAAATCAAATGCTTCGTTCAACTCACTTACGTAGTATACGCGTACGTCGCGCTCTTTTTCAAAACGGCGCAATCTTGTGCGCGCGGAGGCGGGTACGACAAAGCGCGTCCATCCGGCGCGGTATGCCTCCTCGAGATAATCGGCGATACGCGAAACGGAGCGCACCTCACCCGTAAGTCCCACTTCTCCGAGCACGATACCTTCAAGTCCCAACGGTTCGTCTCGGACACTCGACAACAGTGCCGCCAATATCGCCAAATCGGCGGAAGTCCCTCGGATCCTCATACCGCCCGTCACATTAATGTACGCGTCCAGCGAACTGAAATCGAGATTCGTCTTCTTTTCTGCCACCGCCATCAACATGATCAGGCGAGAACGATCAATTCCCTGCGCCATCCTGATCGGCGAACCATAATTCGACGAAACAGTCAGTGCCTGCAACTCCAATAAAAGTGGGCGCGACCCTTCCAGAATAGCGGTGACCACGGAACCTGCTACATTTCTGGGTTTACCGTCGATAAAAAGGCTCGTCGCTTGGTCGACGGAAACGAGCCCCTTCTCCGTCATCTCAAAAATGCCAATTTCGTCCGTCGCATAAAACCTATTCTTCACGGAGCGAAGAATGCGCAGCGAGCTGTCTCTCTCTCCTTCAAAATAAAGTACGGTGTCGACCATATGCTCCAACACACGCGGCCCGGCGATGGCGCCTTCTTTCGTTACATGCCCCGTCATCAGAATCGTGATTCCGCAGCTTTTGGCGATACGTAAGAGCCCCATCCCCGCTTCCCTCACTTGCGAGACGGAACCTGGCGCTGTTGTTAAATCATCGGAATAAACGGTCTGAATTGAGTCGATCACCGCGACCGACGGTCGCCGTTCAAGCAAAATTCTCTCAATCGTCGAGAAGTTGGTCGTTGTCAGAAGGGGGATCGCTTTGTCGCTGAGCTCCAGACGTTCGCAGCGCATCCTTATCTGCGTTTCCGACTCCTCACCGCTGACATAGAGGATCTCTCCGTCGGGAATACGACCCAAAATCTCCAACGCAAGAGTCGATTTTCCAATACCCGGATCGCCGCCAAGCAGAATCAGCGATCCGTGGACGAGTCCACCGCCGAGCACACGATCAAGTTCGCTAATATTTGTCGGTATTTTGCGCGTCTCTTCAGCTTCCACTTTGGATAAGTCGATTACCTCGGCACGCTCCACATCATCGGTGCCCGGCAACCAGCTGCCTGTACGAACACTTGACGCCTTTGCAGGCATCTCATGTACAACGGAAAACGAGTTCCACGCTTCACAGGTCGGACATCGACCGAGCCATCCGCTCGTCTCGTGTCCACACTCGCTACAGACGTATATTTTCCTTGTCTTCGACATCCTCTCCCGTTCCTTTTTTTTATATTCTCGTCATACTCCGGTATTTATAGGTTTAAGTATAGGTTAACACCGGCTGAAATGATAGAATGATAATCAATACTTCAAAAAGTATAAGTAATTGACTGAACGATAATTACGTCATCGCGTGCTAACGGATCACGTACCCATAGTTCAAACATTAAAGCATCTAAAACGCATCACTTAGCGCGCTCTGAATAGGAGGACTCATACCTTGCCAAAACAATTCCCCGATCCGACTGTTATAGATTCGTCTTTTCGCGAGACTTTCGATATTCCTGAAAAAACAATGTCGGAGTTTGTTGAAAGCGTTTGTGCGTCTCGACCTAACGAAAGAGCGATCTCGTTTCTCGGCGACCACATCACGTACGGTGAATTAAACGAGCGTATCGACGCATGTATTCGCGGCCTCCTTGCCATCGGTTTCAAGGAAGGTGATGTCTTCTCCTTTTGCATGCCGAACATCCCCGAGACGGTCGTTCTGTTCTACGCCGTCAACCGTCTGGGAGGCATCTGTAACATGATTCACCCGCTTGCGCCCCCGGCAATCGTGATCGATTCCATGACCTCGACGGGTAGCCGTTTTTTGGCTTTCCCCGAGCTCTTTCTCCCGCGTCTCGCTTCGCAACTCGAAGAAAAATGCGACACGATCTCTCTCGAACGTGTAGTCGTCGTCCCCTTGGCCGGATCAGGTGACACGATCAGCCGACTCGGTTTATGGTTGGCAAAGGGGCGTAAAGCTCTCAAAACGATGCCCCAAAGCAAACATTGGATCTTGTGGAAAGACATGATCAAAAAAGGAGTCTCAACTTCCTCCGTCAACCTCTCCGAGCACGGAGATCCACATCGGGTCGCAGTCTATTTGCAT
This sequence comes from Clostridiaceae bacterium, assembly GCA_012799695.1. Classification (GTDB taxonomy): domain Bacteria; phylum Bacillota; class Clostridia; order Saccharofermentanales; family DTU023; genus UBA4923. The sequence continues at coordinate 6,513 of JAAZKT010000085.1, read as the reverse complement.
AGCGGGGGAACGACTGCGGATCCTAAAATCATTGAACTGTCCGACCATAATTTCAATGTGATCGCCTACCAAATCGTATGGGCAATCGGCGAACAACCCGGTGACCTCACGATCACAGGACATTCGATGATCACAATTCTTCCTCTTTTTCACGGTTTCGGACTATGTATCGGAATGCACTCGATGCTGGTCAATGGTCAATGTTGTATACTCGTCCCGCAGTTTTCTCCTGACGCACTGGCTTCAGTCATCAAAAAACATCGACCGACCCTGATGGCAGGTGTCCCGACACTTTTCGAAGGCATACTCAACTCACCCGCGATGAAGGACGTCGACTTCTCATGTTTCAAGGCGCTATTCTGTGGCGGTGACACGCTCACGCCCGAGCTGAAGACGCGTTTTGATCATTTTCTATCCGAGCACGGCTCTGCGTGCAAACTGCGAGAGGGATACGGTCTGACGGAGACCGTAACCGTTTGCAGCCTTTCGCATGACCGAACATCCGATCGCAACGGCATCGGCTTTCCGCTCGCATGCATGAAGATGAAAATTGTCGATCCTGTCTCGAGAGAAACTCTTCCCGATGGCGAGACGGGCATGATATGCGTCTCGGGACCAACGGTCATGAAAAGCTACTTGAACGACCCCGAGGCTACGGCAAACGCCATTAGAAAGCACGAGGACGGTGAATACTGGGTGGAGACCGGCGACATCGGATTGCGCGATCCCGACGGATTCTATCATTTTTTAAGCAGAATCAAGAGGATGATCAAAGTATCGGGTGTTCCCGTCTATCCTTCACAAGTCGAGACGCTCATCGCGGAGCTCCCTGAAGTCTTGCAAGTGGCCGCGATCGGCATACCGCACCCGTACAAAATGCAAGTCGTCAAAGTGTTTGTCAGTGTCCGTGAGGGAACCGATAGAGAGCTTCTCGAAGAAAAAATTAAGGAGACCATCCGACAACAACTTTTGCGCTACGCCGTTCCGGAAGAAATTGAATATATCGACGAATTTCCAAAAACTGCCATCGGCAAGATTGACGCCAGAAAACTCGAAGAGATGGAACTCCAAAGGCGAGACGCGACAGAACGACCTTAGTCCTGTTGCGACAGAATACGCTCGATATACGCCGTCAAATCTTCCGGACTCTCGGCGAGATAATCGGGATTTACCGCTTCCAACTTTTCGATCGGCTGGTAACCCCATTTGACAGCGATCGTACGCATCCCGGCATTCCTGCCTGTCAGCACATCGATGTCGCTGTCGCCGATGAAGAAAGACCTTTCGGGCGAAGCCTCGAGTTTCTCCAACACATCAATCGTTTGGGACGCGTCCGGCTTGAGCGGAAAGTCGGGACTAAAACCGCGAATCTCCGAAAAGAGATCCAAAGAAAAAGATGTCGCCAGAACACGCGGCGCCATTGACATATTCTTATTCGTCACGACAGCGACATCGACACCCATCGCTAGAAGACGTTCGAGCATCTCAGGCACTCCCTCATAAGGCTCCAGTTCATCGGTACAATGCTCGTCAAATATTCTTGTATAGACGCGATAAGCTTCCTCGATGGTATCGGGATCATCGATGCCCGAATGGCGCATAACGCTCTCCGTAAGTACGCGCGCACCCTTGCCGATAAATCCGACAACGGTCTCTTGACTCAAACCGGGAAGACCGAAATGATCCAACGTCATATTGGCTGAAATGGTAATGGAAGGCAATGTCTTCTGCAACGTGCCGTCGAGGTCGAAAATTGCCACGCTATTGAACTCTTCCCTAATTTCCTTCAACACCTAAATTCTTCTCCCGAGCCCATTTGCCACTCAAAATATAAGCTATTCATCTTCCATAAAATGCTTGTTGACGTACTTAGTAATCTCAAGTTTTTGAAGCTTGAGATCTCCGACCACACATTCTACATGATTGTTTGAAGTTCTCTTGCCGCTTCTCTGTATTGTAGTAACGTACCTAATCATTGTAAAGTACCCGCCAACTTAAAAAAACAGAAAAAGCGCCGGTAACATTCCCATCGCACATCAATCCCGTTTGATCGAGTACGGAATAAATATATCCTGCGATACCCTTTGTTGTCATCGCTTGTCCATCTGAGCAAAACTTCAATTCAAACCCTTCCCGGTACCAGAGCTAATTCGAGGATGAAATTCCAAAACAATTCTTCGTTATGCAGCGATTTGAAGAGCCTATTCGTAATGAGAATGCTTTCCGCAATATAGGCGTCATTGATTCAGGAGCCACTGAAATCTGACACGACACCAAGCTCTATATCTAGGTTTTACGGAGGAAAAATCTGCTAAAAAGCAGTCCGGACTGGCTAATATGATGTCTAGCCTGCATGATGTCTAGACTGCATTTAACAATCGAAAATTGTACAAAAAATCAAGACGGAAAACTAAAATTTGGCCATTGCAAATACGATTTTTATCGAAAAAAAACGAATTTACTCAAGATTTTTGCGAAAGAACGCGATTTGTAACCTCGATGTAACTCCATCTAATTACGATATGAACAAATTCTACAGAAGTGACGATGTTTTTTGCCATGTTAAACAGGCTGGAACGATCTCACAATAACCTCATCGTAATTTGTAAAGGAGAGGGAAACATGCAAAAGAGTAAGACTAAACTATTTCTGGTGGCACTGCTGCTATTGTCATTAATGGTGCAAATGACGCCGCCAGCGGTATTTGCGGTAGACATTAAGGGGGATCAATCCTCTATTATGAAGATTATTACTCCCGAGGCACCGACACATACCTATAATTTTAAGGTTGACGGCCAACTAGTCCAGACGCAAATTGTAAAAAACAATGAGTTTCTTCTTCAGCCTGAAGCGCCTGAAAAAGCCGACCATAAATTTATCGGTTGGTATGTTGGTGACAATCCGATCGATTTCAGTCAGGCGGTTACTGTTACCTTAACTGAAGAGTTTGACGCTGTAGCCAAATTTGAAAAAGTTTATTATGTCTTCTTCATGGACTGCGTCGGGGATGATGCCCGCGTATTTAAGACTAAAGAAGGTACGTCGGGCACCCAAGTTTTTACAACTGACGTCATACTTCCTCTTGGTTCAACGCAGGCGGTCACAGGTTGGTATAAAGATCAGGTTCTTACGGACGGACCGGTTGGAGATTACTACACAATTGAAGAGGCCAACCAAAACTTATGGCCTAAAATTGAAAACGGTAATTACCTGTATTTTGTTTCCGGTGAAAATGGAACTTATATTGAACCTCAATTCGTTCCGCCTGGTAAGAATACAGTAGAACCGACTGCGCCAACCAGACCTGGCTATACCTTCAGCCATTGGTCTGAAACTGAAGGTGGGGCAGTTTATACCTTTGGTCAGCCCTTAGCTGCGAATCTAACCTTGTACGCGGTTTGGACACCGAAATCAAATACGAGTTACACCGTGGTCTTTTGGAAGCAATCGGTCAATGATAACAAGAACGCAACTAATGATGAAAAGACCTACGATTTTGCAGAATCCGAAGTTAGGACGGCAGCATCCGGAGCAACGGTGTCGCCGACAACTGCTGATGGAAATAAGAGCTATCCAAATTTCCATTATAATGCTTCAAAATCTGAGTCTGTAACCGTTAAAGGTGACGGGACGACCATCCTGAATATCTACTATGATAGAAATTTATTGACCATTGATTTTTATCGATATCAATCTTCGGGATGGAGCGGATCATGGGTAATTGATCAAACCATGACCGGTCTCTATGGTCAGACCCTTGCTCAAAATGGTTATACCTGGCCAAGTAGTTCTCGATGGTCCAGATGGAATGCTTCAGGCAGTACATTAACATTTCTTGACTCATTTATCTTTGATCCAATCCAGGACTATCTTGACCCAAATAAAACAGACACGATTCGTTTACAACAAAGAAGTCTAGATACTGATGCGACCATTACTCACTATAAAGAAAATCTTGATGGAACTTGGAGTAAGGCCAATGAAATAAAAAGTGGTGGCGGAACGTTCTATCTAGGAGATAAATACACTGGCTTTACAGTTGCTTACTATAGTACCAATGGCACCACTTGGCACTCCGGCACTAGTGGTCAGGGTGTATCGTATAGTACTAAATTGTATATCCGACATACACGTAACAGCTACATCTTAACCTTTTATAATTACAATGCGGTTGCGAAAACAGAGGAATTAAAGTTTGAAGCCCCCTTATCGGGTCAGTCTGGCTATGTGCCTCCGAAACCGGCCGGATTACCGGATGAATATGTTTTCAAAGGCTGGTATAAGGATAGTGCCTGTTCCGAGCCCTTCAACTTTGCTACGGAGACCATGCCATCAAATAATTTGATGATCTATGCGAAATGGGCACCTCCGGTGGTAGCAGGGACCATATACCTTAATACAGAGGGTACGGGCATCCCTGTAGAAAAGACCCTAACTTATGGTCAGAAAATTGGCCCCGATGATATGCCGACGGTTAAGGACCATCAAGGCAATGTCCTATCCCAAGGCGATGGCATTAATTTCGTTACAGTTCCGGCAAATCATGAATGGATAGGCTGGTCTACCAAGGATGGGGACGACTATATTACTTTTAACTTTGACACTTTGATTTTGAGTGATATAGTACTTTACCCATATTATGTTGATAATTCAAAACTGACAGTAACCTATAACACAGTAGAAGGAGATGGAAGCAGCGGGAATCCGCCCACAGATGGCAATAAATATGCCAAGGGTTCCTATGCAGAAATTAAGTCTCCTACGGGCCTGACACCACCCACCGACAAAGTTTTCCTAGGTTGGAAAATTACAAAGGTGAATGGAACACCTGTTGTTAATGGAACTATCTATCAGCCCGTCAGTAAGATTCTGATTACTGGTCATATGACTCTAACAGCACAGTGGGGAGATATAAACACAGGAACCTTTATTACCTATGATGCAAATGGTGGTACAGGCGGCCCAACCACTATAAATTTGGCCAATAATGAAACCCATACTATTATTGAAAATACCTTTACACTTGTTGGATATGTATTTGCAGGATGGAACAGTAAGGCTGATGGAAGCGGCACTACCTTTAATGCTGGAACTAAGGTTACAGTCGATAGGATAAACCAAGAGACGGAAAATATCCTATATGCACAGTGGACTCGTAGCGTTAAAGATGTAGTCGTTACAAAAAATTGGGTAGGTGGACACGCAGTAAATCACACGAGAGTGGTTATAGATTTGTATCGTACTCCAGAAGGCGGTACAGAAGAAAAAGTGACTCAGGAACCTGTTGTCACCCCATCTTCAGGCACCCATGATACCTTTACTCATACTTGGGAAAATCTTCCAACCCACACTGAGCAAGGCGATCTCTATACCTATCGCGTAGCAGAACCGACTGTCCACTCCAGCTATACAGCTGTAGTAAGCGGCGAAGGGTATGTATTCACCGTAACTAATACTTATCACAATAGTAAAGAAGTTGAAGCGAAAAAGTATTGGCGTGGTGTAGTCGATACAAGTGATAAAGTTGCGGTTTGGTTTACCTTGTACAGGACAACAACAACCGGCACAGACGAAAAGGTACCCGACCTAGATCCCAAAAAAATTCCTCCGGGGAATGATTCCGCACATTGGAATAACCTCTTGGGTGAAGATGAAAACGGCAATGCCTATACTTTCTATGTCAAGGAAACAGACAAGGACGGGAATGATTGGGTACCGGAAGGTTTTGAAAAAGAAGAATCCGGACTCATTGTATACAACTACAAGTTAACCAATGTGGATGTTTTCGGAATCAAGGATTGGAAAGGCGGCCTGACACCAAGACCTTCTGTAAGCTTAGAACTTTGGAGAAAAGGCGGCACAGCAGGAACCGGTGAAAAGGTAGAAAATGCTACTCAAGTTGACGCTACCACTAACAAGGTGAACTTCGGTAAACAGAGAAAGACCGACATCAACGATGTAGCTTACGAATACTATGTCGTTGAGCCTGAAGTTCCTGAAAATTACGAAGTAAGTTATGACGGTTTAACAGCAACCAATACTTACAATAACACATCTGAAGTCACCTTGACCGCGCAATCCGCCATCAAGACCTATGACGGCACTCCCCTGACCGAGACAGGCGTAACTGCTACAGGTCTGCCGACTGGGTTCACGGTCGAAGCGACAACGATTGGCAGCCAGACGAATGCCAGCAGCAGCGCGAACGTCGTGGGCAGCTACGTGATTAAGGACGGTAACGGCGTCGATCAGACCGACTATTTCACGAACGTGACGAGGGTCCCCGGCACACTGACGGTCACGAAGCGTCAAGTGACTTTGACCTCCGCGACGGCCAGCAAGGTTTACGACGGCACGGCCCTGACGAACGACACGGTGACGGTCGGCGGTGACGGCTGGGCGACCGGCGAAGGCGCGACGTACGACGTGACGGGTTCGCAGACTGTAGTGGGCAAGAGCGATAATACATTTGACTACACCTTGAAAGACGGCACGCTTGCGGCGAACTACGAC
>JAAZKT010000084.1 GCA_012799695.1 Clostridiaceae bacterium | reverse complement strand
TTCATACGAACAGACAGCCAGAAGGTACGCAACGCACTATCGGAAGGAGATAAACTCATGAGCGAATGCAATGAAAAAGTGAAATCTGTATTCTACACCCCGAGCGAGCGAGAGATCTACATCCGCGAACATATCGCTGAGATGGATCACTATTCGATCATGATGGAGAAATATGAGAGCGGTCTTGAAGAAGGCTTGCAGAGAGGCAAAGGCGAAGGCAAAGAAGAAGCGACGATCAATATTGCCAAGGCGATGTTACATGACGGGGTGGGTATAGATATCATCCAAAAGTATACGGGAATTGATTGTAAACAGCTCGAAGATTTATGAGCTGAGCATGAATGAAGTCAATTTTACTAACCTGCAATATCGCAATTTTGGATTAGAAAACAGTAAAAGAGGTCTCTCTTATGAGGCCAAACCTCCGGGAAACGCCAATAGCGGTAAATGCGGTTGCACCACAAAGACGAGTAGTAGCAAGCCCAAAAGAATGAAAGAGAATACGATGTCGATGGCCTTGAGCTTCGATGCGTGCAAACGCGTTCTTGCCGTACCGCCTCGGTAACAGCGAGCTTCCATAGCGATGGCGAGATCGTCGGCGCGTCTGAAGCTGGAGATAAAGAGAGGAACGAGTATACTCACGAGTCCTCGCATTCTTCGTAACGGACCGCCCGTATCGTAATCGGCACCGCGCGAGGACTGAGCCTTCATAATCTTATCCGCCTCATCGAGAAGTGTAGGGACAAATCGAAGTGCGATGGACATCATCATCGCGAATTCATGGACTGGAAAGTGAAGATAAGCAAGAGGTGACAACAAGCTTTCCAGTGCGTCGGCGATGGCGAGCGGGGTTGTTGTCAACGTCAAAAACATCGACGTGTTTACCACCATCAAGGCTAAACGCAATGCCGTCAAGCCGCCCGATATCAGACCTTCGCGCGTAATCTTGAGAGCGCCGAGCCGTAGAAACACGTGACCCTCTACCGTGAATAGGTGTAACAGCGTCGCGAAGATAATGATAAACAGCAGCGGGCGAATGCTGCGCATGATCACCTTGATTTTAATCTGAGAAATGATCGCGATAACGACCGTCCAAAGGAGAAAAAATCCTAGGACACGGACGTCGCGTGCGGAAAGCGTCGCCACCATCAGCACGATGGCGCCCAAGAATTTTATGCGCGCATCAAGACGGTGTACCAAAGATGTCCCGGGGACCGACCGACCTAACATACTGCGCGCTTTCATGGTTTCTCTCTTTTACACAAGGGGCTATCTCGGAAATTTGATTGTTGTCTTAATTGGCGGAGTATTCTTCGGCTGTCGCTCTAAGAAGTGAATCCGCCGCCTCTTCCGCTGTATAACAGTTTGTATCAAGGTTCGGGAACAAGTCAACAAAACGGTTCAGGAACCGTTTTGACGACGGCAAGACGAGTGAAACGCTTTCCAGGAATTCGGACGACGAGGTCATTTCACGAGGCGTGCCGCATCCGGCGATTTCACCGTCGTTCAAAATGAGAATGCGATCACACAAGCTCGCCATCGTCTCCATGTCATGTGAAACGATGAGAAGCGTCGCACCTTCGTCCGCCAGCGTCATCAAATCGGAGAAGAGATCATCGCGCCCCGCAGGGTCAAACCCTGCTGCAGGCTCGTCCATCATGATGATATCGGGATCCGCCGCCAAGACGCCGGCAATAGCGACACGTCGCCTTTGACCGCCCGACAACTCAAAGGGCGACCTGTGCAAAATCGAGTCGACGCCAAGCCTTTTCGCCGCACGCAACACGGAGCGCTCAACCTGTTCAGGCGTACGGTTCAACTGTTTCGGAGCAAAGGCGATGTCGAGCGCTACCGTCTCCTCGAACAGCTGATCTTCGGGATATTGAAAGAGAAGTCCGACATGGCGACGAATCTCTCGGACAACCTTTCTGTCGGAAAGATCGCGCCCGAGAACGACGACCGTCCCTTTCTTTGAGGGGAGTATACCGTTTATGTGTTGTATCAACGTTGATTTACCCGAGCCCGTGTGTCCCAAGATCCCGAGTATCTCACCTTTGTAGACGGAAAGAGAGACATTTTTCAACGCCTTGACAGGATCCCCCGCATCCGAGACGTAGGCGAATGAGAGATCGGAAATCTCGACCACGCGCTCACAGTCGCTCTCATGAGCGACATCATCGACACGGCGGTCTTCTGATTCTACGGATTTACTTGGAGACTTGTCGATGGCATCGCGGCGATTACCCGGGACATCAGAAGGCGAAAACTGCGACAAAACGCTCCGCACAAATGAAACGGCGCCGTCAAAAGAGAAGATGTCTTCTGGACGATAGGGCGCGGTCGTCGCATTGGCGATGCGGCGAGCGATCTCAATATGCGTGGGAATGGAAAGTCCCTCGGCGCGAACTCTTTCAAATTGATCAAAGACTTCCGCCGGAATCCCTTCAAGGGTGATACGTCCTTCGCTGATAACATAAACGTAATCAGCTAGCACGGCCTCTTCCATATGGTGCGTAATTTGGACGATTGAAATATCGGACTTATCTTTCAATTCGAGAATAAGCTCCATGACACTCTGCCTCGATGACGGATCGAGCATTGATGTCGCCTCGTCCAGAATGATGCACTCCGGCTCCATCGCCAGAACTGACGCGATGGCGAGCTTTTGTTTCTGGCCGCCTGACAAGTTGTGTGGCGCTCGATCGCGCAAATCGGTAAGACCTGCTTTCCGTAGCGCTTCATCGACACGGCTATTGACCTCATCAATCGATAACTCTAAGTTACACGGACCGAACGCGATGTCGTCTGCGACCGTTGTGCCGATCAATTGATTGTCGGGATTCTGAAAGACCATGCCGCAGATGCGGCGAATTTCAAAAATATCGAGCGAATCTCTCGTGTCCATGCCGCCAACGATGACTGACCCCTCATCGGGAAGCAAGAGCCCGTTAATCAGACGCGCAATCGTCGATTTGCCAGATCCGTTGCGTCCTAGAAGTGCGACGTGTGAACCTTTCTTAACGTGAAAAGAGAGGTGATCGACGGCGCGAATTGGCAGTTGCCCTTCATTCGCACCGTATGTAAAACTGACATCGTTGAAACGAATCATTGCATAACACCTCCAACAATCAAATCACTTTGCGACTCCTCCGGGGTATTCACGCCGGCAGGTGCCTGACCGTAGGGGAACATTCAGATCCCCCTACCCTAAACTCCCTACCGGGCAAAGAAAAGACCGAATGCCGAAGGCGTTCGGTCCAAACATTTCCCCGGTCAACGCCACGGAAAATGACATGTAAAGCGAAAGCTAAACGAGCTCAAGGATTGCCATTGGCGCGGCGTCTCCACGACGTGCGCCAAGTTTCGTAATGCGAGTGTATCCGCCGGAACGGCCGATGTAACGCGGGGCGACCGTATTGAACAGGTAATTGACCGTATTGACGCGCTTGCCATCCTCGTCGCGTGTTTCGACGAGCACACTCATGATCTGACGACGCGCGGCAAGTCTCGAAGGCATGTCGACTTGAACCGTCTTCGTCTTCATCTCGCGTTCGACAACGTCGTATTTACGATCGTTTTTCGAAGTCGCCGTGCGGAGAATTTTGCGTCCTTTGTCGTCGAGTTTCGCTCCTGAAACGAGAACGGTTCTCGTGGTGAAATTGCTCTGTTCTTTCACAGCGAGCGAGATGATCTTCTCCGCGATACGCGCCGCTTCTTTCGCGCGCGTTTCCGTCGTCGTCACTTTTCCGTGAACAATCAGAGAAGTCACGAGATTTCTAAGCATAGACTTTCTCGCAGCCGTTTTTTGGCTGAGTCTTCTATATCCTGCCATGAGATAATACTCCTTTTGTCCTAATCTTCCGGATCTGCCAACTCCAGATCCAATGCACCGAGCTTCTCAACGAGCTCCGCCAGTGACGTCGTCCCGAGGTTTCTGACTTTCATCAGATCATCGTATGACTTTGCGACGAGATCGGCGACCGTATGGATGTCGGCGCGCTTCAGCGAGTTGAAGATACGCGTCGAAAATTTCAGCTCTTCGATCGGTGCGTCGTAGATGCTCTTCTCCTTCTCGTCAATATGAAATGTTTCAGGCTCCGACACCGATTTGTCGTGTGTCATTGACAAGAAAAGATTGAGATGTCCGATTAAAATCTCAGATGCCTTCGCCAATGCGTCTTCCGCCGTGATCGTTCCATCCGTCCATACTTCGAGTGTCAGCTTGTCGTAGTCCGTCACCTGCCCGACACGCGTATCTTCAACGTGGTAGTTAACCTTTCGGATAGGTGTGAAGATACTGTCAATCGGAATAACGCCGATTGGCGCATTGATTTCCTTGTTCTGTTCAGCGCTCTTATATCCGATTCCGGAGTTAAACGTCAGCCCCATGAACAGAGGTCCTTCGCCGTTCATGTGTGCGATGACGAGGTCGGGGTTGATAATTTCGAGCTCGTCGCTCTGAATAAACTCACCGGCACGCACGGGACCGGAATAACTGGCTTCTTTGTTGATGAAGACTGTCTTTGGACCAGGCACGCTCAATCTCGCGCGTATCTGCTTGATATTCAGCAAAATCTCCGTCACATCTTCAATGACGCCGGGAATGGTCGAGTACTCCTGATAAACACCTTCGATGCGGATCGACGTCACGGCGCAACCCGGCAGGGACGAAAGCAGCACGCGGCGAAGCGCATTGCCTAACGTAATGCCGTAGCCGCGCTCGAGCGGTTCAGCGACGAACAGTCCGTATGTTTCATCTTCCGAGTGGGACATGTATTCAATTTGTGTGTTTTTGACTTCAATCATGTGAGCCTCCATGGTCGTGCTGCACCACTATACATTCGAATTACTTCGAGTAGAACTCGACAATCAATGTCTCTTCGACGGGAACGTCGATCTCTTCACGCTCGGGAGCTCTGAGAACAGTTCCCTTGAGAGCGGAAGCGTCAAACGTCATCCAGTTCGGAACGATCGTGTTCGGTAAATCTTCAAATACTTTCACGCTGCGCGCATTCTCGCGAACGGCAATTTCATCACCGGGTGAAACCGTCATGGACGGAATGCTCGCGCGGCGACCGTTCAGGTTGAAGTGTCCATGATTGATCAGCTGACGAGCCTGCGCACGCGTCGACGTGAATCCCATGCGATAAACAACATTGTCGAGCCTCAGCTCCAAGAGTTTCAGCAAATTCTCACCGCTCTTGCCGGGCATTTTCGTCGCGCGATCATACGTGTTGCGGAATTGCTTTTCCAGCACGCCATATATAAATTTGACCGACTGTTTCGCTTTTAGTTGACGACCGTACTCGCCTTCTTTTCTACGCGACTGTTTCGGATTTCTTCTCGATTTTTTATTAATACCCAACATCTGAGGCGCGATTTCGAGTGAACGAGCACGTTTCAATATGGGTGATCGATCTTTGGCCATACTTCCTGTCTCCTCTTATACTCTTCTGCGTTTGGGCGGGCGACACCCGTTGTGCGGGATGGGTGTCACATCTTTGATCAAGACGATATCCAAACCGCCCGTCGCAAGCGCGCGTATCGCCGACTCGCGACCCGATCCCGGTCCGCGTACGTAGACTTCAACAGTCTTCATACCATGTTCAACGGCTTTGCGGGCTGCCGTCTCGGCCGCCAACTGCGCCGCGAACGGAGTTCCTTTACGCGAACCTTTCATGCCTTGTGCCCCGGAACTCGACCAGGAAATCACGTTACCGGCAGGATCGGTGATTGTAATAATCGTGTTGTTAAAGGACGAACGAATATGCGCATGTCCGCGCTCGACATTCTTCCGGTCACGCCTTCTCGTTCTTGCTACTGGACGTCCACCTTTTTTAGCCACGGTTCGTCCTCCTTATCTCTTCTTCTTCGCCATCGTGCGTCTCGGACCTTTGCGCGTTCTTGCGTTCGTACGCGTACGCTGCCCCCTCACCGGCAAGCCGGTGCGATGACGGCGACCGCGATAGCAGCCAATTTCCGACAGGCGCTTGATGTTCATTGCGCGCTCACGGCGCAAGTCGCCTTCAACGACGTAATGATGTTCCATTACCTCGCGGATGCGCGTGATCTCATCATCCGTCAAATCGCGGACGCGAGTATCCGGACTGACATCAGCCGCCGCAAGGATTTCATTTGATCGTGAGCGACCGATGCCGTAAATGGCGGTCAGGCCTATCTCAACGCGTTTATCATTGGGCAAATCTACCCCGGCAATACGTGCCATTCGCTACCTCCAATTATGCTCGTATGGCTTATCATAAGCGACGCTCGGACTTTGACGATCTGTCAAGCAGTCCGTGTCGCACATTTTCGCACTGCGAGACGACCGGACATTATCCTTGTCTCTGCTTATGTTTCGGATCACTGCAGATTACCATGACACGCCCGCGGCGCTTGATCACACGGCATTTTTCGCAGATAGGTTTGACCGACGGTCTAACTTTCATGGTTCTTCTCCTTGTTACTCTCTGTATCTATACACACAGCGAATAATTGTAACGCGAGTCGCAGTAAAATGCAAGCTCTTTACTTAGAGCGCCAAGTGATACGCCCTCTCGTCAGGTCATACGGCGACAATTCCACGGTGACGTTGTCACCGGTAAGAATTTTGATGTAATTCTGTCGCAGCTTGCCCGAGATATGAGCAATCACTTCAAATCCGTTTTCCAGTCTCACACGAAAAACGGCATTCGGCATGGCATCGACGACGACTCCCTTTACTTCAATTTTGTCCTCTTTCGGCATCTGCTCCTCCGATGATTTCCTACTTCTGTATACCGGTTGCGCACGTCTCTTCCCACGCGCGAATTACATGTCGGATGAACGTATCTCGCTCTCTCTCGCACGTTTCTCGGCGGAGAGCATCCGCCAGTTCCTGCGAAGAGATTGCCTTTCCAACTGCCTGAACGTGCTTGACGTTCTTCCGCTTCGCGTTGACTAACGTTCTCTTATTACCGTCCGATAGGAGAAGGTAGTTCTCCTTCTCGGAGCCGATGACAACGTACAGGCGTCCTCTGTCATGACCTGATCGCGACCTCACGATCATTCCGGGCACAAATTTCGCCGACAGCTGACGCTCCTCTATTCTGTCACATTCGCCCATCGCTCGTCCGTTTTCAAGAGTGCATCGTCAGAACGATAGGGCCATCATCCGTAATGGCGAACGTGTTTTCATAATGCGCCGCCGGTTGTCCGTCCACTGTAACGAACGTCCAGTCATTCGACGTCAGCACCACGTTATGGGAGCCGAGCGTCACCATCGGTTCCAGTGCCAGTGTCATACCGGCTTGAAGCCTCAGGCCGCGCCCTCTTCTGCCATAGTTCGGCAAATTCGGCGACTCATGCAGTTCTCTGCCGACACCGTGACCCGTCAGCACGCGAATGACTCCGAATCCGTGCGACTCGCAGTGCTCTTGGACTGCGGACGAGATGTCGCCGATTCTGTTGCCCGGTTTCGCCTGCTCGAGACCTTTCCAAAAAGCTTCTTCAGTCACTTCGACAAGCTCTCTTACACGTGGCGGCACGTTACCGATCATATACGTTCTCGCCGCGTCGGAGTGAAATCCCTCAAAATAGGCGCCGACGTCGACGGAGACGATCATGCCGTCCTTGAGGATGCGGTCATCACTCGGTATCCCGTGAACGACTTCATCGTCGATGGAAATACACGTCGCCGCCGGGAACGGTACGACCTCCGGACCACCATACCCGAGAAAGGACGGTGTCGCCCCCGCATCGACGATCACCTGATGTGCGATTCGATCGATGTACCCGGTCGATGTCCCCTGTTTCATCAAGGGGGCGATCGCTTCAAAAACTGAAGCGACGACGGCGCCCGGTTTTTTCATCGCAAGAATCTCTTCATCGGACTTAATCCGAATCATGCTTCCCCCTTTATTCCATCTACCATGGAAAAAAGTCGGTTGCGCATCTCTTCATTCAGCGGACAGTCATTTGTGAACGCGACGAGCAGATCGCGTTCTTTGTAATAATCGATCAGAGGCGCCGTACTCGCACGGTATGCTTCCAAGCGCTTTCTGAGCGTCTCCTCCGTGTCATCGCTGCGATGGACGACGTCCCCCGCGCAATGATCACATTTTCCTTCAACGGCAGGCTTCATGTTCATCGTGTTGTACGGCTGACCGCACTTAATACACACAAGACGCGAAAGCGTCCGCTCAATGAGAACACTTTCATCGACAACGATGTTAATCACCATGTCGATTGCCTGTCCGCGTTTCTCCAAGAATTCAGTCAGCGCTTCCGCTTGCGGAATCGTCCGCGGGAATCCATCGAGGATGAAACCGTTGACCGCGCGCTCATCCGAGAGCGCTTTTTCGACGAGCAGGAGCGTCAGTTCATCAGGCACGAGAGCGCCCTGATCCATGAACGACTTGACTTTCCGACCGAGAGGCGTCTTTGCGGCGAGTTCCGCACGGAACAGATCCCCCGTCGCGATATGGGGCAAACCTTTTTCATCGGAGAGGATCTTCGACCAAGTCCCCTTGCCGCTGCCCGGCGCACCCAACAGTATAAGTCGCTTGCCCATGGTTCGCTCCTTCATCAATCAAGGAAGCCTTTGTAGTGGCGCATGAGCATCTGCGCTTCAAGCTGATTCACGATATCCATCGCGACGCCGACCAAGATCAGAACGGCCGTTCCGCCGAACCAGATACCGTGCGCGCCCGTAAGCATTCCGAGCACCGAGGGCATCAGAACGAGTATGGCGAGAAACACCGATTCGAACCAGTTGAGACGGCGTGCCGTCTTGCCGACAAATTCAGCCGTAGGACGCCCCGGACGAATACCGAGAATATAGCCGCCGTTCTTCTGCAGGTTGTTTGCGATGTCGATGGGATTAAAGCTGATCGTCGCATAGAAGAAAGTGAAGGCGATGATCATAACCGTGTAGACGACGTAGTAGAGAGGGTTCTGGTTGAAGTTCATCAACCACGTCGCAAACTTCCCGGTACTCCCCGTGAAAGAAGCAATCGTCGACGGAACCATCAGGACAGACATCGCGAAAATGACAGGCAGAACACCGGACTGGTTCACCTTGATCGGCAAGTATGTGCTCTGACCGCCGTACATCTTGCGCCCGACGACACGCTTCGTATACTGCACGGGAATTCTTCGCTCCGCGCTTTGTACGAAAACGACTACCGTGATGATCGCAATGAAAACGAATGCGACAAGCAAAACGAGTCCGAGTGCCAAAAAGATATTTTTCGTCACGGTCAAATTCTGGAAGTACAGGAATAGCGTCTTGGCTCCGCTCGGCAAACGACTCGCGATGCCGATAAAGATGATAAGCGAAATGCCGTTCCCGACACCGCGCGCATCGATCTGTTCTCCGAGCCAAACAACGAATGAAGCACCGGCAGCGAAACTCAGGATGACGATCGTAAGGCTCAACCATTCCGGAATGCCGGGTGTCGTCGCGCCGCGCGTCATCAGCGCGTAGGATACCGCCATGACAAGCGATAAAAGAAGCGTGACGGCACGTGTGATCTTCTGGATCTTTTTCTGACCGACTTCGCCTTCCTTTGACAAACGTTCTAGCGCGGGGATGGCAAAAGTCAAGAGCTGCATGATAATCGATGCGTTGATATATGGTGAAATGCCGAGCGCCAACACGGAGACCGACTTAAAAGCACCACCGGAAATGATGTCGAGAAACTGACCGAGCTGCCCGAAACGTTCGATGAGCGAGGCAAATGCCGCGCTGTCGATCATCGGCGTCGGAATCGCCGTCCCGAGACGGTAAATGAGAATCGCGACAAGCGTAAACTGGAGTTTCTTCCTTAAGTCAGGAATTCTCCAGGCGTTTACCAACGTTTGAAGCATGCTGCCCATGTTAGATTACCTCGCAAGTGCCTCCGGCCTTCTCAATTTTTTCTCTGGCCGTGGCGGTAAAAGCTTTGGCTTTCACATTGAGTTTAATGGTTAGTTCGCCGTCGCCCAAAACCTTGAGGCCATCATTGACCTTAGGGAGAGAGATAACACCGGCCTCCGCCAAGGAAGCGGCATCGACGAGGGAACCATCCTCCATACACATCAAGTCGCCGACATTGACGGTGATGTAATGCTTTGCAAAACGCTTATTGTTAAAGCCGCGTTTCGGGAGACGGCGGTATAAAGGCATCTGCCCACCTTCGAACTGTGGACGAACGCCGCCACCGGAACGCGATTTTTGACCTTTTGTTCCGCGACCGGCTGTCTTTCCGCTACCGGAGCCTCTACCACGTCCGACTCTGGACGCCTTCGTGTTCGAGCCGGGAATAGGTCTCAGATCATTGAGCTTCATCGTCTTCTCCTTCATACGGTTCAGAGACAACGAGGTGACGGACATGTTGGATCATGCCGCGGATCGCTTCGTTGTCTTGATGGATGACTGTCTGCCCTATCTTTCTCAAACCGAGTGCCTGAACGGTCGCTTTGTGTTTTTTGCGAGCGCTGTTCGTGCTCCGGAGCAGTGTAACTTTCAACTGAGCCATGTCACCCTCCTTTACAGAATCTCGCGGGGATTCTTGCCGCGAATCTCCGCAACCTCTTCCAGTGTACGCAATGATTTCAATCCTTCGATCGTCGCATTGACAATGTTGTTCGGATTCGGGCTGCCCAAGGATTTTGTGCGAATGTCCTTGATGCCTGCCAATTCACAGACAGCACGAACGGCTCCTCCCGCGATAACGCCTGTACCGGCGCTTGCAGGTTTTAACAGGACGCGAGCAGCTCCGAAACGACCGGTTACTTGGTAGGGGATCGTGTCTTTATACGTCGCGACTTCGATCATATTGCGTTTGGCGTCTTCGATTCCTTTGCGAATGGCATCGGGGATCTCTGCCGATTTGCCGAGACCTTTACCGACACGTCCCGCGCCGTCTCCGACGACGACAAGTGCCGTAAAACGGAAATTCCTTCCGCCTTTAACTGTTTTGGCGACACGCCCGATATGGATCACGCGCTCTTGAAGTTCATTCTCGCGGTCTCTATCTTCTCTTTTGTCACGATCTTTGCGATCTCTATTATCTCTTCTCATAGTTGCCACTCCCTAAAAACTGAGTCCGGCTTCGCGCGCGGCATCTGCCAACGCGGCGACTCGTCCGTGGTACTTGTAACCGCCGCGGTCGAAGACGACAGTTTTGATGTCAGCTTCGAGCGCGCGCTCGGCGATCAGTTTACCGACGACCTTTGCAGCCTCAATGTTGCCGCCGTACTTAATCTCCGATTTGATCGCGGGATCAAGTGTCGACGCGGCAACCAGCGTGCGGTGTGTGACATCATCGATAATTTGCGCATAGATATGCGACGTACTCCTAAACACATTCAGCCTCGGACGTTCAGCCGTTCCATGCACGTGCCTGCGGACTCGTGCGTGGCGACGACGACGGGTTACATTGCGTGGTTCTTTCTTAATCATCGTTCACGCTCCTTACCTTGCACCGGACTTACCGACTTTGAGGCGCAATACCTCGCCGGCATACCGGACGCCCTTGCCCTTGTACGCATCGGGTGGACGCGACGCGCGAATCTTCGCGGCCATTTCACCCACGAGCTGCTTGTCCGCCCCTTTGACGGCAATACGCGTCGGGGATGCGAGCTCGAATGTGATGCCTTTGGGCTCTTCAAATATGACTTGGTGCGAATAACCGAGGTTCATGACGAGCTTATTGCCCTCTTTCGCCGCACGGTATCCGACACCATGGATTTCCAGATTCTTCGTGAATCCCTCGTGTAGCCCGACGACCATATTGTTGATCAGGGAACGTGTGAGACCGTGTAACGCACGCGTTTGACGCGTATCGTCCTCACGACCGACAAGCACCTTGCTGTCTTCGATCGTGACAGTAATGCCGGGAAGAATCTCTTGTGAAAGCGATTCCTGTCCCTTGCTCACCGTGACGCGACCGTCGGCTATCTCGACATTGACGCCGTCAGGGATGACGATCGGCTTTTTGCCAATTCTTGACATGGTTTTCCTCCTGCTCTTAAGATTGCGAGCTTTCGCCCTTTTCAGAGTGACGCGTATCCGGTTTACCAGACAAACGCCAGCACTTCGCCGCCGACTCGGCTGCGGCGTGCAATTTTATCGGTCATCACGCCCTTTGAGGTCGAGATGATCGCGATACCGAGACCGTTTTGTACGCGCGGCAGATGTTCCACATCGGCGTAAACGCGCAGCCCCGGTTTAGATATTCTCTTAATGCCTGTAATGACAGGCTTGTTGCCGTAATACTTCAATGTCAGCTTCAAGATACCCTGCTTGCCGTCATCGCGATAACCGACCTTTTCGATGTATCCCTCATCGACAAGGATATCCGCAATGGCGCGCTTCATATTCGAAGCGGGCATCTCACAAGTCAGTTTGCCGGCTCTTCCGGCATTGCGAATACGAGTCAGCATATCCGCGATAGGATCAGTAACTTGCATAACTAGCCCTCCTTACCAACTGGCTTTACGAACGCCGGGGATCTGTCCCTTATAAGCGAGTTCACGAAAACAAACACGACAGATACCGAATTTGCGAAGGTACGCCCTCGGGCGACCGCACAACTGACAGCGGTTCTTCTGGCGCGTGCTGTATTTCGGCTCGCGTTGCGCTTTAATAATCTGAGATTTTTTAGCCATGGTTTCCCCCTTATTTGCGGAAAGGCATGCCGAGCGCACTGAGCAGCGCCATGCCCTCTTCATCCGTTTTGGCCGTTGTGACGATGGTGATATCGAGTCCGCTGATTTTATCGATGCTGTCATAGTCCACTTCGGGAAAAATCAGCTGTTCACGAGCGCCGAGCGAAAAATTGCCGCGACCGTCGAATGAGTTCGGGTTGACACCGCGAAAGTCGCGCACTCGCGGAAGCGCGATGCTGATCAGCTTATCGAGAAACTGGTACATGCGATCGCCGCGAATCGTCACTTTGACGCCGTTTGCCATGCCTTCTCTCAGTCTGAAGTTGGCCACCGATTTGCGCGCATACGTCACGATCGCTTTTTGACCCGCGATCGTCGAGAGATCACGGACTGCCGAATCGACAGCCTTGGGGTTCTCACGCACGTCGCCGAGACCCATGTTCAGAACAATCTTTTCGAGTCGCGGAACCTGCATCACCGAACTGTAGCCGAATTCATTCATCAGGGCATCGCGAACTTCATCGGTATATTTATCACGTAATCTGTTCATGCGTTATCCCTTCTTACCTTTTCTAATCACAGAAACGGTCTCACCGCACGCCTTGCAGTAACGTACCTTATCACCGTTTTCCAAGAATTTTCTTCCTGTTTTTGACGGACGCTTGCATTTTTGGCAAACGAGCATCACGTTCGACGCGTCAATCGGCATCTCCTGACGGATGATGCCGCCTTGCTGATGTTGTGATCTCGGCTTGACGTGACGGGTGGCAATGTTGACGCCTTCCACGATCACGCGACCTGTCGCGGGAAAGGCGGCAATGATCTTGCCTGTTTTGCCCGCATCCTTGCCTGTCAGCACATAGACTTGGTCGTCAGTTTTTACATGTATTTTATTGCGCGACATCCTTCTCCTCCTCACAGAACCTCGGGTGCCAACGAGAGAATTCTCATATAATTCTTCTCACGCAGCTCACGAGCAATGGGACCGAAGATACGCGTCCCCTGCGGGTTCCCATCTTCTTTAAGAATAACGGCGGCGTTTTCATCGAAACGAATGACGGTTCCATCCTTGCGGTGGATACCCGATTTCGTACGAACGACAACGGCTTTGACGACATCACCCTTCTTGACGGTACCGCCCGGAGCGGCTTCCTTGACGGAACAGACGATCACATCGCCGACATTGGCGTAGCGACGTCCCGTTCCACCCAGAACGCGGATGCACATCAGCTTTCTCGCGCCGGTGTTGTCGGCCGATTTAAGCCTGGATTGTACCTGAATCATTGACCTATATCCTCCTGATTTCCACCGAGTTATCTTGCCTTCTCGATCACTTCGACGAGACGCCAATGTTTATCACGGCTCAAAGGTCTTGTCTCCATCAGACGGACACGGTCGCCGACGCCGCACTCGTTGTGCTCGTCGTGAGCTTTCATTTTGACTGTACGTCTGATGTATTTCTTGTAAAGCGGATGGCGCACGTGCTCCGTTACGGCGACGACGATGGTCTTGTCCATCTTGTCGCTGACCACGATGCCAACGCGCTGTTTTCTATTATTGCGCTCGCTCATTCCTTCTCTCCCTTAACTAGATGACTTGGCCGAGTTCTCTCTGGCGCATCACCGTTTTAACGCGGGCAATGTCACGTTTCACGCGCTTCAACTCCATCGGGTTTCCGAGCTGATTCGTGACGTGTTGAAAACGAAGCTTGAAAAGTTCAGCTTTCAGTTCGCGAAGCTCGTTTTCAAGTTCAGCCTGATTTTTTTCACGTAGTTCACTTGCCTTCATTTTCAAACCTCCTATGCCTCCGCTGTGGCTTCTTCCGGTGCTTCATCAGCGTCAACGTCCGCATCGACACCCATTTCCTCAAGTTCAGCGTCCGAGAGGAGTTCTTCGGGTATATCGAGAACCTGAACCTCGGCAAATTTAGCAAGTTCTTCCTCGGTAAATTCGCGTTCACTCTCCACAAAACGCACCTTAATCGGGAGCTTATGGCTGGCAAGTCGAAGTGCTTCACGCGCCTGTCTCTCCGTGACACCGGCGACCTCAAAGAGGACGCGCCCCGGTTTCACGACGGCGACCCAGTATTCCGGTGAGCCCTTACCTTTACCCATACGGGTCTCTGCAGGTTTCTTAGAAACAGGTTTATCAGGGAAAATCTTGATCCACACTGTTCCGCCACGCCTGAAGTAACGGTTGATGGCGATACGGGCAGCCTCAATCTGATTACCGGTAATCCAGCCCGGCTCCATCGCCTGCAATCCGTACTGACCGTACGTTACTTTGTTTCCGCGAGTCGCTTTGCCTTTCATGCGCCCACGGTGCTGCTTTCTCCGCTTAACGCGTTTAGGCATTAACATCTGGGGTCGCCTCCTTTTGTTCCTGTGCGACGCTCTTCACTGTGAGAACCTCGCCTTTATAAATCCAAACCTTGACGCCGAGCTGACCATAGGAAGTCTTCGCCTCGGCAAAACCGTAATCAATATCTGCCCTAAGTGTATGCAGAGGAATCGATCCCTCGCGATACTGTTCAAAGCGCGCGATCTCCGCGCCGCCAAGACGACCCGATACCATGGTCTTGATGCCGCGTGCGCCGTTCTTCATCGCGCGGCTGATCGCCTGCTTCATGGCGCGACGGAAAGAAACGCGCTCCTCAAGCTGCTTGGCGATACTTTCCGCAACGAGCTGCGCTTCGATGTCGACGTTACGGACTTCTTTAACGTTGATAAAGAATGTCCTGCCGAACTTAGCAGTTAATTTCTTCTTCAGGTTCTCAATTTCCGACCCGCCGCGACCGATGATAATTCCCGGTTTGCCCGTCGTGATCGTGATCGTCGTCTTATCATCACCCAAGCGCTCGATCTCGATACGAGAAACACCTGCACGTTCCGTCAGTTGCTTGACGTAATCGCGGATCTTTTTATCCTCGACGAGGTAACGGGCAAAATTGTTCTTATCGGCGTACCAACGAGAATCCCAGTCCTTGATGACTCCGACGCGCAGACCGTGCGGATTAACTTTCTGACCCATACTAGACCTCCTGCTCCTTCTCTTTCAGAACGACGTGGACGTGACAAGTGCGTTTCAGAATCCAAGTCGCCTGTCCTTTTGCACGAGCGCGAATGCGTTTCAATGTCGGACCCTGCATTGCATACAACTCTGCTACATACAGATCTTCCGCACTCAACCCGTTATTGTTCACTGCGTTTGCTTCTGCAGATTTCAGAAGTTTCGTCAAGGGTTGAGCCGCACCATGCGGTGTGTACAACAGGACAGCGTACGCCTCTTCGAGGCTCTTGCCTTTGACCTGTTTAATCAGGGCGTTGACCTTGAAAGCGTTCATCCGCAGGTGTCTTAGCGTCGCTTTTCCTTCATTGCGACCGATACCCAGGACTTTGCGTTCCTTTTTAGTCAAAGTGCGCCTTTTGGCACTTTTGCGAACGGGCTTCCCGTACTCCGCGATAATCTCCTCGCGGCGCTCCAGAAGCTCCGATTTACTCATAACTTTTTTAGCCACAATCTCTCCTCCCGGTCCTTCTTATTTTCTCCGAGCACGTTTTTCGGAACCTGCATGGCCCCGGAACGTTCTTGTGGGCGCGAATTCACCGAGTTTGTGTCCGACCATCTCTTCCGTAATATAAACAGGTACGTGCTTGCGACCGTCGTGCACGGCGATGGTGTGACCCACCATCTCGGGGAAAATGGTGGAGGCGCGTGACCACGTTCTCAACACGCGATGCTCATTTTTCTCATTCAGCTCATTGATGCGCTTCAGAAGCCTCTCATCAACGTAAAAACCTTTTTTTGCGGAACGACTCATGCTGTCTCCTCCATCATTATCTCTTCTTACGACGACGTCTGATGATCAGACGATCGGTAGACTTATTACGTTTGCGCGTGCGATAGCCATGATTCGGCTTGCCCCACGGAGTCATCGGACTCGGCAGACCGATGGGCGCCTTGCCCTCACCGCCGCCATGCGGGTGATCGACCGGGTTCATCGCAGAACCGCGCACATGCGGACGGCGACCCAAATGGCGCTTGCGACCGGCTTTACCGATTTTCTTGATCTCGTTCTCCGGGTTGCTTACAACACCGATCACGGCGCGACAGTTCTGCAATACGAGACGGACTTCACCGGAAGGCATACGGATTGTCGCGTAGCGGCCTTCCTTCGCAAGCAGTTGCGCGGAAGTCCCCGCAGAACGGACAAGTTGTCCGCCATGCCCCGGATTCAGCTCAATATTGTGAATTTGCGTACCGACGGGAATAGAGGACAAGGGCAGGCAATTTCCTGCGACGATGTCCACATCTTTTCCGGATACCACGGTGTCACCCACTTTGAGATTATGCGGGGCGAGAATATAGCTCTTCTCTCCGTCCGCATACACAATCAGCGCGATAAACGCCGTGCGGTTCGGATCGTATTCTAATGCGGCGACTTTTGCCGGAATATCGGTCTTATTACGTTTCCAGTCGATGATGCGGTACTTCTGACGGTTTCCACCGCCTCTGTGGCGTACCGTGATGCGCCCGTAGTGATTGCGGCCGCTATGTTTTTTCTTCGTCGAGAGAAGGCTCTTTTCAGGCGCTTTCTTCGTCAATTCAGAAAAATCCGTGCCTGTCATCTGCCTTCTAGCGGGTGAAGTCGGGCGATAGCTTTTTATTGCCATAGGTATCTCCTTACTCTCTCACGCGATCGGCTTACTGGCCAAATCCGAATTCCGTGATCTCGGTCTTATAGCGTTTTGACTTTGTCTCAACTTTTCCGCCGGGGAGCATGTACTCTTCCGGTTGCGGATCGAGATCGATCGTAATGACGGCCTTTTTCCACGATGCCGTGCGACCTTTGTTCTTGCCCATGCGGCGCATTTTACCTGCAAAATGCATTGTATTAACCTTTAGCACTTTGACCTCGAACATGTCCTCGCAGGCTTTTTTTATCTCGGTCTTCGTCGCATTTTTCGCTACGACGAACGTATACTTGCCGCGCATGGTCTCTTCCATACTTTGTTCAGTAATAATCGGTTTCAGAATGATATCTTGCGGAGTTTTCATGACGCATAAACCTCCTGGAATGATTCAAGCGCTTCACGCGTCGCGATCAGGCAATCGTATTTGAGCAAGTCGAGCACTGAAAGCGCATTGACAGGAGCCGTCTTCACTCCCTGAATATTACGTGCGGACCGAACGACATAGTCGTTCTTGCCGGTTGTGACGATGAGCGATGTCGAATCAACGCCCAGATTATTAAGAACTTCTACCATTTCACGCGTTTTTCCGTTTTCAATCGTCAGATCGTCAAGAACGATGATTTTATCGCCGCTCGATTTGACGGATAACGCGGAAAAGAGAGCCAGTCGGCGAAGCTTCTTGGGAAGCCTTACACGATAACTGCGCGGCGTGGGGCCGAACACGACACCGCCGCCAACGTGCTTCGGTGATCTTGACGAGCCCTGACGCGCGCGACCCGTACCCTTCTGACGGAACGGCTTGCGACCGCCGCCTCTCACTTCGCTTCGGTCTTTTACCTTGTGAGTGCCTTGACGTCTGTTCGCCTGTTGGGCAACTAAGACACGGTAGATCGCATCCTCATTCGGCTCAATAGCGAAAATATCGTCCGACAATTCGATTGTGTCGACGACTTCGCCCTTCATATTGTAAACATCGAGTTGCATACGTATCTCCCTCTACTTCTTCTTCGTCTTGACAGTCGACCGGATTTCGAGGAGGCCGCCTTTTGGTCCGGGCACCGCACCCTTCACAACGAGGAAGTTTCGCTCCCCATCGACCTGAACAACAGAGAGATTCTGAACAGTCACGCGCTTGTATCCGAGTTGACCCGGCAATTTTTTGCCTTTGAATACTCTCGCCGGTGTGGCGGCTGAACTCATAGGACCCGCTTTGCGATGATATTTCGAGCCGTGAGTCCTGGGGCCGCGCCTCATGCCGTGGCGACGAATCGCACCGGAGTACCCTTTACCCTTCGATGTTCCTGATACATCGACGGCGTCCCCCGCTTCAAACATCTCGTTGACTGAGATAACCTGTCCCGGCTCGTACTCCTCATCAGTGCGAAACTCGCGAATGACGCGCATGGTCTTGACGCCGATTTTCTTAAACTGCCCGCGATGAGGGCGGCTACCAAATTTTCTTCTTTCCTTTTTTCTTTCTTTTTTGGTTTTAGCAGTATCTTTTTTTGTTTCTTTTTCAGTATCTTTGTACTCTTCATAGCCGACGCGCACTGCGCAATAGCCATCTGTTTCGACTGTTTTATTCTGCAAAACAGTCACGGGGTCACAGGCGATGACAGTGACGGGAATGACAGACCCGTTTTCGTCAAAGACTTGTGTCATCCCGGCTTTACGACCGAGCATGAACTTTGCCATGTTATAACCTCCTGAGTTATTGGTTTACCGTATCTCTTACAGCAAACATTGACCCGTGAGCGCGGGTTTACAGTTTAATCTCAATGTTGACGCCGGCAGGCATTTCGAGGCGCATGAGCGACTCGACCGTCTTCGACGTCGGGGCAAGAATATCTATCAGACGCTTGTGCGTACGGATCTCAAATTGTTCGCGCGAATCCTTGTTAACGTGGGGTGAGCGCAAGATCGTGATGACCTCTTTCTCCGTCGGGAGCGGGATCGGACCTGATACGCTTGCACCGGTTCTCTCCGCCGTGTTGACAATGCGACGTGCGCTGTCATCGAGAATGCGGCTGTCGAACGCTTTGAGGCGAATTCTGATTTTCTGATTAATTGCCATTTCCTAATATTCCTCCTGTTGTCTGCATCCAGAATCACTATTGGTTCGGGCGTATCATTCTTTGCCAATTGAAATCCCAGACGAGCATCTCCCGATGCAAACGCTGGGAACCCTACTGCCAAGGGATTCTGCGCCCGATATCGAGTTCGAGCTACTCGGGTGAAGTGACCTTGCGGATTGCAGCAAATCGGCAAGCAATCTCCACCGTCATCGTTATCTTGAGCGCGCGACAAGTCGCGCGAAAAAGACGCAAAAGGTAGTATACATCAGCTTTTCGGATGATGCAAGTGCAAAATCGATCCAAAAGTCGTCTTGGACGCTGTAGCCTTGGACACCGCTGTCATGGGCACGATCTTGTCGATGACGCCTTTCACCTCTACCTCGTGCATGGTAAAATACCGAATATATGCAGTCTAACATCGAAGACGACGACCATATTCCGAGAAGTCGCGAAGATAAGGATTAAAACCATGACGATCGAAACAAATGATTTTGAGAGAGCGGAGCATCCCAAAGCGAAACTTCCGCGCTTCTCCGATCCGTCTGTCGTAAGGACTCCGGATGATCTTGCCTCGTCGATCACGGGACTGGAAGTCATCAATTTTGGGAGAATAGCGGAGCAGATCGCGCCGGGGAAGACGATTTTCTTCGTCGGTATCGGCGGAATCAGCATGTGCGGTTTGGCGGAGTTAGCCCATCACGAGGGCGTCTCGTGCTTCGGTTCAGATCCGCATCCGAATGCGAGAACGGCATATTTAGGAACGCTCGGCATTCCTGTCGTCCACCACCATGCCGCCGAGTCGATTGACCGCACCGCCCCGGATCTCGTTGTCTTTTCGAAAGCCGTCTTTGACGATAACCCCGAGCGTTTGCGTGCCGTCGAGCTAGGTATTCCCTGTGTCGAGCGCTCAATCTTTCTAGGTGCAATCAATCGGTTATTCGATCGCGTGATCAACATCAGCGGGACGAACGGGAAATCGACGTGCACGGCCATGTGCGCCCTGATCATGATGGAATCGGGAATCGATCCGACCGTGCATCTCGGAGCCGAACTGATCGAGTTTAAAACAACCGTTCGACTCAGCAAAACGAAACAACGCGATTTCCTGCTCTCTGAAGCATGTGAGTTCAAACGCGGTTTTTACAATTACAGCGGCACGGCGACCGTCGTCTTGAATCTCGTTCACGATCACATCGACTGCTATAAGACACATGACGACTTGATTGATGCTTTCGCGAGATTCGTTGCGATTCAACCTGCCGGATCCGTACTCATCCTGCCTACGTACGACCAAGATATAAATATAATGCTTGACCTCGTCGAGACGGTTCGCCCCGGGCATCTCGACAAGCTCAAAATCATCTGGTTCGGCGAGAAGAATGAGACAAACCGCTACGGTAAGAGACCCGACTACTACTATACCGATCTCCACTACAACGATCGCGGCGAGCCGTGCTGCGACGTGTATAAAGGAGATACTATATATACGGACATCACATTGACCGTTCCGGGCGAATTCAATATTCAGAATGCGATGGGTGCCATCGTCGCTGCAGATCTTTCCGGCGGAACGCCTGAAGCGGCTAAAATCGCGCTTCGATCTTTCCGCGGTGCGGAAGGACGGTTTACGAGAGCCGGCTATTACAATGGAGCCGAAGTGATCGTCGATTATGCACACCACCCGTCCGCCGTACGTGTCACGATCGAGGCTGCGCGCCACTTGCCGGCGAAACGTCTTTGGATCTGTTTCCAACCGCTGACGCACAGCCGCGTTCGCGGTTTTTTCGATGACTTTGTCGACTCGATGCTGGACGTTCGACCCATCATGATGTCAGAAATCTACGATGACCGTGAAAAGGATACGTCGATCAGCTCCAAGGACATCTGCGATCGCATCAATGAATTGGGCGGACAGGCGGAGTTCTACCCGACGAATGAAATGTTGGAGGAGCACTTGCGCCGAATCATTGAGCCGGGCGATGTGCTCCTCATCATGGGTGTTGATTTAAGAAATGTCGGAGATCGCCTGACGGGGCGTACCGATCACATGAAACCGGTCGTTTAGAATGGTTAGAAATGGTCGTCAGCGCAATTTTCAACAATCTGTTTGAAAACGCGCTTGAATGTTGCAAGGTCGTCTTCCGGGATACCGCTCTCACAATCAGCTTTAAACTTATTGACGATACCGCAGAGCTTCTCATTGATCTCGCTCCCCTTTTTTGTGAGAACGAGATTGTTCCGGCGTCGATCTTGTTTTGACGTTACGCGTTTCAAGAGACCGTTCTTTTCCATGCGGTCAATCAATCGTACCATCGTCGGTTCACGCAGACCCATGCAGTCGGCAAGTTCCCTTTGTGTGATCGTTTCGTCTTTTTGAAGGTCGATGTAATACAGTGCATTCCACTGCACCCTCGTTATATTATGTGGCGTCAGTTTTCGTTCAACAGAATCAGCGAGGCGTTTCGCATCGCGACAAGCTATGAACGCAATACAATCTTCCAGCAAAAACTTATCATCAGACATGCCACTTTCCCCTTATTAGTATTGATTCGGAGTGCAATCACGCCTAGTCAGCGACCGCACCACTGTCCGCTCCGGAGAATGGTTCCTCCGGCTCAACGGTTACTTTGTGAGCATCGTCACCGGGCAACGGTTTAGGCTCGACCGCGTGTGCGCGATAGATCGCTTCGAACTCCTCCGATTCGATTTTTTCCTTTTCCAAAAGAACTTGCGACAATGTTTCAAGCAAAGTACGGTTGATCGTGAGAATGTTCTTCGTCTGGTCGTAAGCTTCTTCGAGAATTCTTGCGACTTCTTCGTCGATCGTCGCCTGCAGCACGTCGCTATGCCCTTGAACGTGCCCGTAGTCGCGACCTATGAAGACCTCGTCCTGCTCGGCTGTCACGAGGTTGCCGAGACGACTGCTCATACCGTACTTCGTCACCATGTTGCGGGCGATCTGGTTGACGTGCTTGAGATCCGAACTGGCTCCCGTGCTCGTTTCGCCGAAGACGATCTCTTCGGCGGCACGACCGCCGAGCGCCATCATGATTTCTCCCAATAATTGAGATTTCGTTTTGAAATAGAAATCCTCGTTCGGCTTGTATGCCGTATAACCGCCGGCACCTCCGGCAGGAATGATCGAGACGCGCTCGACGCGATCCGTTTGCGAGACCTCGCGCAACACAATCGCATGCCCCGACTCGTGATAGGCCGTAAGCTTTCTCTCCTCATCATTGATGACGCGACTCTTCTTCTCGGGACCGATCGTCACTTTAAATACTGCCTCCGAAATATCCGAATAGTGAATGACCGTATCGTTGCGTCTCGCAGCAAGGAGAGCTGCCTCATTCAGCAAGTTCGCAAGATCTGCCCCCGTAAAACCGGGTGTCATCTTAGCAACCTCGGCGAGGTCGACGTCTTTGGCGAGCGGCTTGTCCTTCGCATGAACGTGCAAAATTTCCTCGCGTCCCAAAAGGTCTGGACGCATGACGAAAATACGTCTGTCGAAACGTCCCGGACGCAGGAGAGCATTGTCGAGAATATCTGGACGGTTCGTCGCCGCCAAGACGATGACTCCCTCGTTGGGTCCGAAACCGTCCATCTCGACAAGAAGTTGGTTAAGCGTCTGTTCGCGCTCGTCATGACCGCCGCCAAGACCGGCGCCGCGATGACGCCCTACGGCGTCAATCTCGTCAATGAAAACGATGCAAGGGGCTTTTTTCTTCGCGTTGAGGAAGAGGTTGCGGACGCGTGACGCGCCGACACCGACAAACATCTCGACAAAATCGGAGCCGCTGATCGTGAAGAACGGGACGTGCGCCTCCCCGGCGACTGCTCGCGCCAAAAGCGTCTTACCGGTTCCCGGAGGCCCTACGAGTAAAATGCCTTTCGGAATCTTTGCGCCGAGTTCCGTGTATTTCTTAGGATTTTTCAGGAAATCGACGACTTCCTGTAATTCTTCCTTCTCCTCCTTCGCGCCTGCCACATCCTCGAATGTCACTTTGCTTTGACCGGGATCGGCGAGCGTCGCGCGACTCTTTCCGAACGACATCGCAGTTCTCCCGTCGCTGTCCCTCCGCGAGTACGATATGAAAACGAATGCACCGAGCGAAACCATCATGAGAATCAGGAGAACTGCATTCATAATGTTTCCGAAGTCAGTTGGCCGATTGTAATCGAATGAGGCAATTTTGCCGTTGATCTTCGCGTCGCGCAAAAGCTCGAGATACAAAGGAATCGTTTCAGACGGAATGGTTTTTTTCACGATAGCGGGATTGCCGGCCTTGACCGCGTTTTCGCTCATTTTTAAATTGAGCGACGCCCCGTCAATCGTAACCGACTCGACTTGCCCGCTTTGAATCATCTGCTCCACTTCATAGAGAGTGATATCCTTGTTGTCTGACTTGGACAGCAAGAACGTTGTCACCAAAATGGCGATCATCAAGATGATATAAAAAGAAAAACCGCCGGATCTTCTTTGTTGCTCCATGTTGCGTTTAATACCCTATTATTCTAGCTAATCATTTACGCCCGATTAAAAAAGCGATCACTCTTTGTCGCTGAGAACGGCAACTTCGGGCAAATTCCTGTAATACCCATCAAGGTCGAGACCGTATCCGACAATAAACTCATTCGGCACTTCCATCCCTACGTAGTCTACATGAATATCGACTCTCCGACGCATCGGTTTGTCAAAAGCGGTTACAATGCCGATACTTGCAGGATTTCTTGTCGATAGCAAGGA
The DNA here is from genome assembly GCA_012799695.1 of Clostridiaceae bacterium. Classification (GTDB taxonomy): domain Bacteria; phylum Bacillota; class Clostridia; order Saccharofermentanales; family DTU023; genus UBA4923. The sequence goes on along the minus strand of JAAZKT010000084.1, from coordinate 10,553 downwards.
TTTCAAATGATTGAGTGTCAGTCCGGTATCGACAATGTCTTCCACAATGAGTACGTGTTTTCCGGCGATGCTGCTGTCAAGGTCTTTATTGATCTTTACGACACCGGTCGTCTTTTCCCCAGCGTAGCTGCTGACCGACATGAAATCAATTTGACACGGAAGATCGATCTCCCGAATGAGATCTGCAGCGAACATGAAAGAGCCTTTGAGCACGCAGATAAAGAAAAGCTCTTCCCCGCGGTAATCTCGGCTAATTTCTTTACCGAGACGCTTAATGAACGCATCGATTGTCTCACGATCGACTAACATGTGATCGATCTTTTTTTCTCTGTAAGGCATAGGCAATTATTAACCTTCTCTTTCTGTTTGGAGTGAAACATCAATTATACGCGATCAAACGCGCAAATCGCAGGCAAACAACATAATATCATCTGCAATTATTTGCATTTTATCACAGCCATTCTCTATTGGGTAGCAGGCATATGATTTGAAACGCACGGCACAATGGAAGCGAAACGACGACAATTTGACGGACGAGGCTTCCCGTGAAGGCTACTCCTCGACTCTAGGAAAGATAAAAAAGAGACGACCGTCGGAGATCCGCGCAACGATTCCGCCCGGTAGTGAGAATGAAGTTTCGCGCCCTTCACCGCTCGCGCTCCTTTCAATACCGATCAAAAGTTGCTCGAGATGCGCGGCACCAAGAGATAGTTTTGACGCTGATTGAGCCGGGACGCCTCCATCAGCTAACGCAGGCTCACGGGGGACATAAAGGTCACGTGAATTTTCGGCATCAAGTTTCATTATCGAATCGTCAAAATAGCGCGTGAGCACACGTTTTGTGATCGCCGGCGGACATTCTGCCAACGACGACACGGCTAATTTTCCGTCAGGCAAATGAGCAGCACGATACGAGGATTCGGCCCATAGCGCAAGCGCCCGCTCATCCCCTTCAGCAGCATCGCCGAGCCGCACGAGAACGGGCACGGGATCATATCCGAGAACATCACGCCATGCGGGAATAAGATTGCGACGCACTCTGTTGCGGAGGAATTCGTCCGATCGATTTGTCTTGTCTTCGCGCCAAGGCAAACCGAGCATACCTGCCGCGGATTCAATCTCGTCAAGGCGCAAATCGAGTAGCGGTCGAATGAAAACACCGTCGACGTATCGAATACCCACTAACCCCGCCAGCCCTGAACCGCGCCCCACATGCATGAGAATACTCTCGGCGCGATCATCCATATGGTGAGCAAACGCGATGCGAAATGACATGCTGTCGCCGGCGTACTCCATACCGAGACGCATCAACGTATCGCGCCGGGCATCTCTTCCCGCCTGCTCAAGACTGACACCGCGTTCTTCAGCGAGTTTAGGGATATCGAGACGCACCGAAACATAGGGGATCGAACGCTCTGCACAATACGACTCGACGAGGAGTTCGTCAAAATCGGCATCCTCGCCGCGAATCATATGATTCAGATGACAGACAAGAAGAAAAAAATCATGTTTCGTTCGATAATAATCGAGAAAGGCGAGCATCAGCATCGAATCGACACCGCCCGACACGCCCGCTACGACGACGGAATCTTGCATAATCATGTTCCATCGCTCACATGTCGACGTTATTTTTCGAAATAGTTCGAATGTCTCTTTTGGCTGTGTCATTGACCGGTATCAAACGGACGGAGGTTCAGGCACTCCACCGTAGCCCTCTTCAGTGAACGTGAGAATTTCAGGATTCCATTCGAGCTTGACGAGCGTACGCTCTCCTTGCCTATTTTTCTCGACGATCAACTCGATCTCCCTAATTTCGTTTCTGTACGCTTTGTCATCACTCTTGCCCTCCGGATCATGCAAGAACATGACAACATCGGCATCCTGTTCGATCGCTCCTGATTCACGCAAGTCGGCAAGTTTCGGTTTGCGATCACTCTTATCCACTTCACGACTGAGCTGTGACAGCGCCAAGACAGGAACTTCCAGATCGCGCGCCATCACCTTCAACATACGCGAAATCTCCGCGATCTGTTGCTGACGATTCTCGGCTCTCGAGCGTCCCGAGGCAGTCCCCATCAACTGTAAATAGTCGACGACAACCAAGTCGAGTTTATTGTATTTCAACTGTAATTGACGACAGCGCGCATGTATCTCAACAACATTGACAGACGAATGATCATCGATATAGATCGGAACATCGCAGAGCTCGCCCAAGCCGGCAGCAATCATATCCCATGACCTTACATCTTTCTCGTCGAGCCTCTCAAGCTGCTGGGACGACATGGCCGTCTTGGAGGAAAGAAGCCTCGTCGCGACTTCTTCCTTGCTCATTTCCAAAGAGAAGATTGCGACCACACCGTCGTAGAAACGCGCAACATTGTGCGCGATGTTTAGAGAAAACGCCGACTTTCCGATACCGGGTCGTGACGCCAAGATGTAAAGCGCGCCCTTGCGAAGGCCGCCCAACACACGATCAAGCCCCGGATAGCATGTCTTCGGCAACGGAACCCTCACGCCCTTCGACTGGAGATAAAGCTCATTGATACGATCGCTAAGCACTTTACCGACTTTGGTGAGCCCCGTTTCACTACCTTCTTCACGAATATTGATGATCCTCTGCGCCGCCAGTTCAATAAGCTGCTCAGCTTCCAAATCAGTCGAAAACGCCTGTTCAATAACACCGTCAAGCGCCATGATCATACGCCGCTTCAGCGACAGCCCTTTCACCGTATCGATATACGAAGCGTAGTTTGCGGCGAATGGCACCGATCCGGGAAGCGACGAGACGTATTCGCGGCCGCCTACCGCAGCGATATTCTCGTTCAAAATAAGTTGGTTCGTCACCGTCAAAATGTCGCACGGCTTTTGATCAATGTGCAACATCTCAATCGCTTCGAAGATAAGCTGATGGCGCGGATCATAAAAATCGGAAAATCTGAGTTTCGAGATCATCGCGGACAAAGCCTCAAGCTTCAACATCGCGCATCCGAGAACGGACTGTTCCATCGCGACATCGTGAGGCAAGGCGCGCCCCTTCAAACGTTCCGATAATTTTATAGGCTTGCCGGGGAGCAATGTCCGTTCACTATCCATTTAAATCGGCCTTTACATCAAGTATGAAATCAACAGAAATCTCGGGGTGTAAACGGAGCGTCACTTGATGACTGCCGACCGTTTTGATCGGTTCACTGACCGTGATGTCGCGTTTATCGACTTGATACCCGTTTTGCAGGAGCATATCGGAAATATTCTGATTCGTCACCGTTCCGTACAGCCGACCGGCGGAACCGGTTTTCGCTACCCATACGAAACGTTTTCCCTGTACGTCAGCCGCTATTTGACGGGCGCACTCAAGACGCGTCTCCTGCTCTTCGATCTTTGCGCGCCGTTTCATCTCGACGACGTTCAAGTTGTCTTTCGTTACGGGTACCGCAAGCTTGCGCTTGAAAAGGTAATTGTTCGCATAGCCGGGCTTGACCTCAACGACGTCTCCGGCACGACCGAGTCCTTTGACACTTTCCAGAAGTATTACTTTCATGCCTTCCTCCTTAGATACGTATCGGAACTCCATGATACCCTAAAAGTGTCCGATTATGACGGCGTGATTAAAATCGCACCAATAAAAAAAGCCTCCGCTTCGCATATCGACGAAGCGGAGGCCGCTGTTCGGAGATAACAGTTACTCCGTTGTGTACGGAAGCAACGCCACTTGTCTCGCGCGACGAATGGCATTTGTCAAGCTACGCTGGTGACGTGCACATGTACCTGTCATGCGACGCGGGAGAATTTTGTAATTCTCTGCCGTGTAACGCTGTAATGTGTTGACGTCTTTGTAGTCGATGTGGTCGATGTGATCGGCGCAAAACACGCAATACTTTTTTCGGCCGTAGCGCCTTTGCCCCTGATAGCTTCCGCGTCTTCTTGTTTCTGACATATTCAATACTCCTTCACGGTTTCAGTTTAATTAAAAATCAAACGGCAGCGATGTGTCATCATCCGGCGCAGGGAGAAAACCGTCTCCCCCGCTGTCCACTGTCGATGCCGACGCGTGATCCGTGCGGTCGTAATCCGCATCATCGCGTCGACCTCCGCCTCCGCGCTTCGATTCGCAAAACTCGACTTCATCGACGATCACTTCCGTCGTATAGCGGCGATTTCCTTTATCGTCATCCCAACTCCTCGGTTGAATGGAACCGGAAACAAGAATCCGGTCACCTTTGCTGAAATATCGATGGACAAATTCAGCTTGTTGGCGCCATGCGACGCAGGGGATGAAATCAGCTTGGTTCTGCCATGTCCCGTCAGCCGCACGACTGCGACGATCACAGGCAACGGTAAAATTACAGACGGAAATCCCGCCCTGCGTTGTCCGAATCTCGGGATCTCTTGCCATTCGTCCCATTAAGATTGCTCTGTTCATTCATGTGTCCTTTCTGTCATCAGACAAATCAGCGGTTTTTTAATTTTCCTCTACCGGTTCTTCTTCTAATACTACTTCTTCGCTTTGTTCAGCGGGAGCTTCCTCATCCGATTCTACTTCCGCCACTACTTCCTCTTCGGGTTCCGCTACGACTTCCACCTCAGTTTCAGTTTCAGCTTCAGCCACGGACTCCGACTCAGTTGCATCTTCCGTTTCGACTTCCGAAATTTCGGAATCATCCACGTCTTCTGTCGCTTTCTCGTCAGACTCTTCTTCCGCCAATGTGCGTTTTGTCGGGACAAAATCGCCTTCCGCGACCACAATGAGGAAACGCAGCACCGCATCGTAGATGCGCAGCAAACGCTCAATCTCACGCGGCGCATCGGGAGCGGCATTGAAATACACGAGGACATAATATCCTTCGCGGATATCTTGAATCTCGTATGCAAGACGACGTCGACCCCACTCAACGATGTCGACAATCTCGCCGGACGCCTCAACAATACCGTGTACGCGCTCCATCTGCGCTCTCAGTTCATCCGCCCGAAGTGTTCCATTCAGGACATAGATCAATTCATATTTTTTCGTCATGGGATTATTAACCTCCTCCCGGACTGTACGGCTCTGCACTTTGCAGAGCGAGGACTACGCCTGTCTTCACAGGCGAGTCACACTCTAGCACGGAAACGGAACCCCCGTCAAGTCACGCGGTTTTACGTAATACCTCGCTGATTTTGCCTTCAACCGCTTAATCTTCCTGCTTCATCAAGTGTATCGAAGTAGTGTTGTAAAGTATTTCGCTTAAATCGAAATCTGCCTGATTGCAGCGGTTGTTTGCCGTTCAGAAATCATTGACTACAAATGATCCGATTGCTGTAAAAAGCGGTGCAAATCATCCATAATTTCGCTTAACTCATCGCGAACCTGTCGGTAGGAAATAAGCGTTTCACCGAAAGGATCCGCTATGTCCTGTGATTGCTCCGATATATCCGCCACCGAGATAATTTTGTCCTTCAATTCAGGTGCCGACCGTCTCAGCCACTCGCGTTGTAGCGTCGTCATCGTAACGACAAGGCTCGCCTGGCTTAACATCCTCCGGTTAACAGGTTTGGAGGTCATTCCGCGACAATCGATGCCGAATTCGCGCAGAGCTTCCACCGAATGTTCGGAGACCGGCCACCCGGGAATCGTGGAAAGACCTGCAGAAATCGCACGCCATCCCGTATCGCCATAACGATCGTTGAACAGCGCCTCCGCCATCGGGCTTCTGCACGTGTTGCCCTGACAAACGAACAATACTTGACGAATTTCAGCATCTTCATTCGTGGCTGAAGCATGTGTCAGTCTATCCATGTACGCGGCGGCATTCTCTCCCCCAAAACCTTCTGCGTAAATGAGTTCGACACCCTGTTCGTCGAGCGTGCGTAACGCATCGAACAAATGATGACTCGCCTTTGAAAGGTCGCTGGCTCCCTCGTACGTGTAGACATAAAGACCCGGAGGAAACGCGTCCATTTTCGAGCGAAATTCATCCCAGCTCGATTCGCTGAAAAACAATCCGATAGAGATCTCAGGATCCATGAGCTCGATCAGCTGATCGGACATCGAAAGTCCCTCCTTAGGAAGAACGATACGCACCGTCGCTCTTGGCGCATAGTGGCGATACTTCATGCCCGGCGAAGCGGGGCGCTCGACAACTTCGTCTTGAACGACGTCTTTCCAAAAGACAGCCTCGATGCCTGTCTTCTCAAAAATCATCTCTGCCGTCACGACGCCAAGGCGCAGTATTCTGACAGGACTGCATGTCAAGTCGATCACCGTCGACTCCAGACCGACTTCACACGGTCCGTCATCGATGACCCATGGAATGCGCCCGGCAAAATCATCGAGGACGTGACGCACTCTCGTCGGACTCGGTCTGCCCGACACGTTCGCGGAAGGCGCGACGACGGGAACTTTGGCGGCTGCAAGCAGGGCGCGCGCTGCAGGCTGTGACGGGAATCGTACGGCGACGGTTTCAAGACCTGCCGTCACTTCATCGGGAATCAGTTCCCCGCGTGGCATAACATAGGTCAAAGGACCCGGAGAAAAAGCTTCGTACAGAACGTGAAAAGCATCCGGAATAGAAGCGACGACGCCGTCCAACTCCTTGTCAGACAGAAGGTGGACGATCAGCGGATTGTCTGCCGGTCTGCCTTTCAAGCGAAAGATCTCGCGAATCGAATCGGGAAGGAGTGCGGACGCCCCGAGCCCATAAACGGTCTCCGTTGGAAAAGCCACGATGGAACCCGTAGCCAGCGCTTCCCCGACTTCCTCGAAAAGACTTTCATCGATCGGGTGTTCAACGAGAATGATCCGCATGTCCATACTTGTTCCTAGTTTGTCGTTATGCCTGTAGAGCTGCTTCGTGCGCGGCGATTTGTAGCGCATCGATGATTTCGTCGAGATCTCCCGCCAAAATGCGATCCAGTTTATACAAAGTCAAGCCAATGCGGTGGTCGGTCACGCGAGACTGCGGAAAGTTGTACGTTCGGATCCTTTCGCTTCGATCACCGGAGCCCACCTGACTTCTGCGCTCGCTCGCGATCGCATCGGCGCGCTCCTGCTCGGCCTTGTCGAGAAGTATCGCGCGCAAGTGCGCCATCGCTTTGTCGCGATTCTTATGTTGCGATCGTTGATCCTGACACGTCACCACAACGCCGCTCGGAAGATGCGTGATGCGAATAGCGGAACTCGTCTTGTTGACGTGTTGCCCGCCTGCACCCGACGCCCGATACGTATCGATCTGAAGGTCTTTCGGATCAATCTCGAAATCAACCTCATCAACTTCAGGCAAGACGGCGACGGTAACGGCGGAAGTGTGAATGCGCCCTCCCGCCTCGGTCTCCGGCACACGTTGTACGCGATGCGCGCCGCTCTCATACTTCAATCGACTGAAAGCGCCCTTGCCTTCAATGATGAAGACAATCTCTTTGAAACCGCCCAACTCCGTCTCGTTGAAATCGACAATTTCCGTTTCCCAACTCCGCGCTTCCGCATAAGCAACATACATACGGTATAGATCTGCCGCAAACAATGCCGCTTCCTCGCCACCCGTACCCGCGCGTATCTCTATAATGACGTTACGCTCATCGTTTTCGTCTTTCGGCTCGATTTCCTCCATGATGGCGGCTTCAAGAGACGTTTCTCTTTCTTCGAGCTCAGCGACTTCGTCGCGAGCGAGCTCGCGGAGAATCTGATCGTCCGTTTCATAGAGAAGCGCTCGGTTCACCGCCAACTCTTCCTGAACCTCTCGGAGTTCGCGGACAAGTTGAACGAGCGGCTGTAATTCCGCATGCTCCTTGACGAGACGGACATACGCCTCGCGATCGCGCATAAGCGTCGTATCGGCGAGCATCTCCGTCAGCTCGTCGTAACGATCTTCGCTCGTCGTCAATTTTGTCAGTTCTCCGATGTCCATAGCAGCTCCAAATTTTTTATTCCACTTTATCTTACCAAACAGTCCATTAAACAACCCTACAAAAAGCGAGAACGCGCGTATGCCCTGCCAAATCCATTTTTCTGTCCGCTTCACGCCATGCACCGCTATCCAAAAACAAACGCACGACTTCTTCTTCCTGTGAAGCGCCGATTTCAATAATCAGAACGCCGTCGTCGCTCAAATATCGCCCGGACTCTTCAGACAACCGACGATAAAAGTCCAACCCGTCTCGTCCGCCATCGAGAGCCGAACGAGGCTCTGAACGTCTTACCTCAGGCATCAGAGCCATTATTTCATCCGTCGCGATATACGGTGGATTTGACGTAATGACATCATAAGGACGGCATGTCGATGGCCATATGTCGACGTGTTCCAAATGCCAGTCGATTGCAGGAATGAGGCGGTGCGCATTCCGTCCTGCGACCTCTAAGGCGTGTCGTGAAATATCGGTCATCGTCAAGGTGACTTCTTTTCCCGCTTCATGTAGACATCGCGCAGCCGATATCCCCACCGCACCCGTGCCCGTAAAAGCATCGAGCAAGGATACGCTTGCTGACCCGTGTGTATTCTCAATGACAGCATCGACAAGCAACTCGCTTTCCGGCCGAGGCGTCAACGTATCTTTTGTAACCGCAAAAGTCTGCCCGTAAAATGACACCTTCCCGACAATTTGCGACAGCGGTATGCGAACTTCTCGCAACGCAAGCGCTTCGTTGAGAGCAACGAGCTGTTCGTCACTGAGCATAATATCGGGAAAGGCAAGCTGATGAGCGATTGAAATATCGGCGACAGCCTCAATCAGCAGGCGCGCTTCTTTACGCGCTTCTTCTATCCCCGCTTTTTGGAGACGATCCGTTGCCTGATCGAGAAATGTCCGTCGACTTGCACTCACGATGTTGGCAATTACCATCGATCGCTGTCGGGATCTTCGGGAATAACGGCATTCATGGCGGAGATCGCGACTTCAAGCATGTCGTCCTCCGGTTCCGCCGTCGTTAAGCGTTGCAGAGCCAGCCCCGGTTTCGATATCACTCGTGTCAAAGCATTGTCGTATGTGCCCGCCAGTTTAATTATTTCATAAGAAATGCCCGTCACCAAAGGTAACAGAGCGAGCCGAATCACAATATTGATCCAAAGCGCATAGCGTCCGACCACGGCGAAAGCGAGTATGGAGATAATCATCACCAAGAACAGAAACGATGTTCCGCAACGCGGATGAAAACGGCTCATGGGGCGAACATTCTCAACCGTCAGAGGCAATCCGGCTTCGTACGCCGCAATCGTTTTATGCTCCGAGCCATGGAACATCCAGACGCGCTTGATATCCTTGCTGAGAGACGCCAACCACAAATACATAATAAAGATGGCAATCCTGACAAACCCCTCAATGAAGGACAAGGCAAGCGCCATGCCTCCTTTCTGTTGGCCGCTACCGAATCCCGTCACCTTGCGAATCAGATCGGTCAAGGCACTTGGCAACAGGATAAATATGGCGACGGACAGGGCGATTGAAAATACCAGCGTAAACCCCATCACGAGCTGCGGATGTCGGTCGGCAAACTGATCGAAGCGCGATTTCTTTTTGTCTTCACTCGTCTTCTCATCCTGCATGGCGATATCGGCGGAGTAACTGATCGCCCCCACACCTGTTTTCAACTGTGTCACAAGACGAACAATCCCTCTGAGAAACGGGATATTAAATCGATTGGCAAAAGAAGGGCGATCCTTTACTGTCAGAACAATCTCACCGTCCGAATTCCTGACGGCGATAGACTGTTTGTCAGGGCCAAGCATCATCAGACCTTCGATCAGCGCTTGACCGCCGATCGACGTCTTTTTACAAACACCGGTTCCCTCCGCCTTTTCTAAATAATCTGCCTGATTGTTTTCCATATTCTATGATCGAATCACTTATTCTTCACTGAATCCAAACGACACAGAGAATGCCTGGGGTTACATGGATCTTATTTCATATCGAATATTATCTCAAACGCTTACACAAAACACATCAAAAAAAGAGGAGCCGTTGAGCTCCCCCTGCGGCCTTAGTCTTTCCGCTCCATGCGCCTTCTAAACTTATCAACGCGTCCGCCCGTATCGACGAGTTTCTGACGTCCCGTGTAAAAAGGATGGCACTTGGAACAGACGTCAACGTTGATCGCTTCTTTCGTCGCGCCTGTTTCAAACGTCTCGCCGCATGCGCAACGCACAACACTTTTACCGTATTTAGGATGTATTCCTTCTTTCATCTCATTCACCTCTCATGGCAATCGCGCGAGAAGTCATCTGCCCTCGTATGCGATCCCAGAAATAAGCGCCCTTACGGGTCGCCAGCCAGATGATTGTACAATGCTATTGCCGTTACTGTCAACCCGACGACATTTATTACTTCGGCAAAGATACGCAAAGCTGAATGCCAAAGTAACTTGGACAGTGAGACTGTTTGAAACACCAGTCGTATTATCACTTGTACACGACGGAATTTACAGTAAGAGAACAAATCTCAAATGTTACACAATTGCGATTCGATCGCTCTATACGATACGCTTGTGTAAGAGCAAATATGTAAAAGGAAAATAATATGAAAGAAAAGACGATAACAGTTTACTTTATTCGCCACGGACTGACTTTCCAGAACCTCTGTCGCGAATA
>JAAZKT010000015.1 GCA_012799695.1 Clostridiaceae bacterium | reverse complement strand
TTACAGAAGATCCTGCGAGATCTTTTTATCTTCTTTTTTCCCATGCGATTTTTCGCAAAAAGACGGCAGATATTGGTTGCGACAGCGTAATAAAATTCTAACAGCTGATTCGTTCAGTGGACCCTACTTTACAGGATGCTGCACAGGGGCGTCAGCATATCCAATATTTCGATATTAACTGAAAAACTGTACACTGATTTCTGATTTTGGCGCAGAGTCCGGTAATTCGATATTAATTGAAAAACTGAACACTGACGTCGGGAGCAAAATCCGATTTTTCGATATAAATTGAAAAACTGCTCATCGAGTCCAGGATCGGACGAGTCTTTTGCCGGCAAATGATTTGAAATAGCGCAATGTTGAAGCGGGAACGAGAGGTTCAATCTCTTTTATCTGTCCCGACATTAGCATTCCTCTGACGCGCGATGCGGAGATTATCTCGCCCTTTTCCGTTCGTATGCGCGGCAGCACGGTCAGTGTGATTGAATCTCTGAATTCGTGCGCGAGGCATTCGTTGTAGAGCGCGGTCACGGCGTCATGCGGTTCGTCGCCGACAGTGCGATGTGTAATGCCGAGTGCGGGCGCTATTCTGTCGCGGAACAGGACGGCGTCGAGGCGAGCTTGCGTCTCAGTCATATCGGATTCTCTCTTTAGAAAATAGGAGGGGAAATGTGTGCGTGAGATGATGTAGGAGTCAGTTGGGTGATAGATAATCCCCCGGAGATCTGCTGTTCCGTCCATGACCAATTTGACGCGTGTTTCCGTCGGGACAGACGAGACATCCTCGCTAAGAATAAAGAGATGAAGGCGTTCAGATCTTGAAAGTGCATCTTCGATGAGCGCCCGGTGCCCTTTGGTAAAAGGATTTGCATTCATCACAATGGATTCGACCGGACCTGAGATAGCGCCGTATTCTTTCTCGTAGTTTATGCGTTGTTCTTTGAGCAGTCCGATATAGTCATCAATTGTCGGCGTGCCTCTCTCCATAAAGCTGATACCGTTATCGATCTGTGCCAATAACCGAAAACCGAAATGTGTAAACGACAGTACGGCGTCGGGCGTCGTATATAAAAACAGTCTTTCTACTCCGTCATCCAGTGCTTCCGTGATCATGCCGGATAACAATTCATGAAAGACGGCTCCGCCACGGTAATCGTCCCGGATAGCAATGCACTTGATGCGCGCGCCGTCCCGCGCTCCGGTAGCGACAAGCTGTCCATCCTTGTAAATACCGTATACGGCGGTGTAAGGGGGGTCGGGGCGGAGTCCTGCCGTTTCAAGCAACTTTTCCCACGCCTCGCGGCTTCTCTCCTTCTTTGCGTAGTCTAACCGTTCAAGCATTTTATTTTTAACGATCCAATTATAAAAAAGCGAAAATACACAACTATCTATCTGTTGAGAGGCTCAACTGCGAATTCCTCTTCGGCAATAATAGTTTGATCATCTTGCGTCATAACCTGAATGCCTACAATGAAATTTGGATTCGGTTGAGATGAATCCCTTTCGAACTTAGAGAACTTTGCTTTTAAACCGTAAACATAGGTTTTTTTCGGGACCAAGTCATATTGGACTAATTCATTTTCCCCATTTAATGTGCTGAGCATGATGAATCCGCTTTCAGCGGAAAGACCGTCTTTACCCGTTATAGAAAAACTACAATTTTTCAGAGAATAATTTGTGCTATAAAAATTCAAAGTACTAAAATCGGTTCCTTCATCGATTCCTTCAATATATATATTTTTTGCATAGCGAAGCTCATCTTTAACTGAAGTAGCGAGCATGGCACACAAAATCTGCCCCTCCGCCTCCCTGTTCGATTTGTTAAATGAGCGCACTCCGAAATCGATCGCTAAAGTAATCATTCCGGTTACTAATATCAGGAGAACGACCGTAACCAAGAGTTCGACAAGGGTCACACCTTTATTATTAAATTTTCTTACGACCTTATTTAAAGTCATAGAAATAGTACCCCTCAGATTCATACGCATTGACAGGAATCGCTACACTATTGTTACCGTTGAAAGTGTAGCTGACTGTAATCTTCGCATCGGAAATAAGGGTTGCCCTTTGCATCATCGTAGAAGTATCTTTATCCTTGGCCTGTTTATTAAACTTAGCTGCAATCGTAATAGCAGAAGGAAGCATAATCATGACTAGAACGATGATGAGCAGACCGACCAATACTTCTAATAGGGTTTCTCCGCGTTTGTCTTTTAGTTTCATCTCAGCCTCCGGTGTTAGCTTCTTTCTGTTTGGTTATCATGCAGTTGTCCCAGCTGATTGTATGGAAATACTTTTTTGTAACGGTTATGGTCTTAACATTTCTGTTGCTTATCTGTTCTCTCTTTTCCGTTGAAAATGTAATCGGATATGAGGTGGATTTTGATAAATCCATCGTCATAATCGTGCTGTATTTGTCAACATCCAATGGTGAAGCATCTTTGATGCAGAAAGTGATGGTCATTTTCATATTTTCCGGATCGAAAACTATCTCAGCTTCTACGGGTGCGATATTCGGCAGATCCCGTGGATCGCTTGTGTCGGTTATCGTGATGGGCAGAGGTGGTTGAGAAACAGGTGGATCTACTTTTTTTGCCCATTCCTCAAAAACTTGATTTAGGAAATTGTTTAGAGGCAAAGCATCAGCATCATTATAAGCATAGTTATCGAATTTAGTCTCTAATGTAGGTTCTCCCGGGGTGGGGTCGATCGGTTCCCAGTTTTCATCACATATTATCGTAGTAGTAGAAACGTGTGTTTCCTCATAAGAAACACTGTCGCCTTCCAGTGAGTCTTTGAACAGCATAACGGCAGAGCTTACCGAGAGATAATTCTGCTCTTCGCTTTGTGTCTTCTTTACACGCCCTACGTTGGAAAACGCAGTATAAATCACAACAGCGGAAATCATGACGCAAAGAATCAAGGCGACCAAGGCGAACACCATGGTCGCTCCCTTATTTGACCGTAGTTTGTTTTTGAGACTACTTGAATTCATGCAGTCTCTCCTCAGTGGTAGGGTTACACTCAAAGAGCCATATTCCGCCGTCGTCGTTTTGTATAGTATCCTGGTTAGATTTCTCAAAAATGAATTTTGTATTATCAAACAAAATCCTCCAGTTATCATCGGAATCGGAGATGTACAAATTATGTGCACCGCTGTTATATGCAAAATTGAGATCTGCCCCTGTTGCCGAACCGAAAACAACATCGGTAATGTTATTGCTCGTCTTATCAAGTCTCTTTATGTAAATGAATGAATCAACCTTATTGAGCCTAAAGTATTTCCAACCCGTTAGACCTCCAACATTCCATAGCATTGTGCTGTTATTCACAGGCGAGGCGAGGTAATAATCCCCCTCTGATTCATCATAATGAAGTTCTACTTCTCTTACAGAAACCGGATTGTTATCCCCGGGACCGGGACCGGGAGGCGAATCTCCGGTCATGCAATAGTCATCGTATTCCTGGATGTCTTCTCCTTCACTAGGCACACGAGGTACCCTCGCAACAACAAGATACTTTTTCGCACTAGTAGTATCGGGAAGCGTCTTGGTGGAAGACGCAAGTGTCAAACGATTGTACCGTATTTTCCACATCGCATACAGCTCAATATCCCCTTCCGGGTATACATCCAAATTAACATTAAATATGCCATCCTGTGTAATTCCTGCTATATCACCCGCACCGGTGTAAATCGTTCCGTCCGTATTCAATAGTTTTTTGCGAGTGCCCTCATGGTTAACGTACCAGCCGTCAAAGGTTGCACCCGAGCTTAAACTTGAACCCTTAACATCCATCTCATCATTCAAAGTAGAGAAGAATGTATCAGTTTCTGTGGATATGAGGTTCGGGGATATACCGTTATCGCCGTTCTTGTACACGTAACGATGGTTCGTGTATTCTTTCGTTTCATCATAATGGTTCAGAATAAGATTCCCGGTGTAGTGGATTGCTTCAGGCCATTCGCCGTAGTGGACATATTTTATGCCGTCCGGATCGGAAGGATCGTTCTTGTAATCTTGTGTAATCACAGCCGCGAAAGGATAATCCTTACCCTCAAGTGCTGCCACTCCACATGGGAAACTATAATAATTGGGTGAAACTTGCGCATAAGGTTCATTGGGGTCATTATTCAATTCACCAACGAAGTGAGCTTGGGACATGCTGTAGTGTGGTCTCTCAATACTTTGACCCTCCCAAGTATTCGTCCAGTAGTAGTACTCCTCAGGAAGAGACTCCTGACCAATTTTATAATATTCCCTATAATAGTAACTTTTATTAATTATGCCGCCGACATAAAATGTAGGTAATGCAGCACCTGCAGACATATGATTCGCATTGGCAGCGATCGTGCCAACAAATATCCTGTTCGCGACCGGCTCCGGCAATTCCATATAAGAGTAGCAATTGTTGTATTCCGGCTTTCTAAACATTCTTGCATCACTATGAGATGTGTTGAGAAATCTAGGCGTGACGGCTGATGCTGCTATTCCGCTGATATAAATTTTTGCTTCAGATGTAGCCACGGTAAGATTAGGGTGAACAATAACTCTGCCGCCCGAGTAGCAGTTTTTAATAATAGTCTGATTCCTTCCTGCTATTCCACCTACAGATATATGATCGCCATAACCGGAAAAATGAGTCGATACTGAGCCTCTATAAGGGTATGTGTTAATTCTAATGGTATTAACTGCGGAGCATCTGTCAATCTTCGTCCTGAGAACACCGACCAAACCACCTATAGCGGTCTCTCCCGATGTAACCGGATTAGTGCTTGCATCGATTACTTCGTAACCGGCCACCGCACAGTTTTCAATAAAACCTTCATAGACACCGGTGCTTAGATTCGGGTACAGCAAAGGATCATGAATTCCTTTGCTGTAATCATTTGCAATACCGACTAAGGTGCCGATTGCATAGAACCCGGAAGGACTATCGGCTTGACGCGTAATCACGCCAATGTCTTCTGAACCGGGACCAGTGTCTTCTAAATCTCTGATGAGTACGACATTTTGTATTCTAGCACCGACAGTCGTGCCAAAAACCCCTACAGAAAAACACTTTGATGTGATGGAGAGATTTTTTATCTTATAGCTTTGTCCGTCAAAACTTCCCCCGAACCAAGCGTAAAGGGGCAACCTGAAGCTGTCAATTTGTGGTCCTGTAGTATGGCCCAAAGCGGCGATCGGACAGTAGTTACCATTACTGTCTTTGCACTCGATATCATAATCTTGGATGAAATTCTGGTTCGCCCTTAATGTCTCGAAATTGTCCCAGCCTTCCTCTCCTGTTCCTGCTACGTTACCCTTATAAGTCCAGCCCAAACCGTCACTATAATTTATAAGACCTCCTTTCTTAGTCGCATGTAGATAGGGGAATTTATCGTAATTATTCCTAAGAACCCACTTATTGCACTTTTTATCAGCACTGTTCCAGTTGATAAACTGAAGCTGGTCGAGCGACCTGATTCTATAAGGATTATCCTTTGTTCCCGGTTCGTTTTGGAGAGCGGGTTTAGTGACGGTGTAAGTCCATTCCCAATCGTTCCAGTAGTTAAGCTTTATCGATTTGGCGAAGAAAGGACAGAACGTATAGTTGAGCTTAGGTGCAGACGTCGGGTTTAACGTTACCGTAGCATTCTGCACATTCTGCGTCATATACATATACTTGAGAGGATTGGTAACATATGAGGTAGCGGGACTGCTTTTATCACTAGTGGTATAACAATGGAACTCATAGCCGTCATAGTCTGTATGATTGTTAAAAAATGCGTTGGCATCAGTATTTTCAGCTGTATCCTCGTACACACTCACACCTGACCATGTTACCTTCACCTGATTTATGTCTTCGTTTTTAAAATATCCGTACCCGTATTCTTTGACAATTCCTCCGTCATCATGCTTCGCACTTGTGGTGTCATGGTAGACCGCCTTGAAGCTGTTGGGACGTCCTTTTCTGCCTACAATATAAATCTTGTATCCAGGATCAGAGCCTCCTTCAACTTTTTCCCAGTAGAATAGACCGGTTTCGCCTAAATCAAGTTTTTCTTGCGGTTTCGGCGGTTTCTCCCAGTCACCATAATGAGGAAGACCTATTATAGATACATACGGGTATTTTACAAGCTCAAGACCTGCCTTTTGATTATAAGGATACGTGTCAAACTCATTGTCGTCGTCCGAATAATTGCTTCCGGTAAATGCGGCTTTAGCAGCAGCATTTGATATGAAATTATATTCTTCAGAATTGACCAGATTAGTGTCTCCTGATTCGAAATAGTAGACGTTGTTTACCGTTGTTGAGGACAGTAGCGTACTGAAGATGGTCGTCGCCTTTGACTCGGAGGAGTTAAAGAGCGAATAGGAATTGATGACATTTGAAATGCTACTTGGCGCAAAGCCCGCCGAAGAAGCGATGCCGGTTACACCGCTTTTAATCATGCCAAAACCTGCGGAGTATGAACCGGTAATCGAGGAGCCTTGAGGCAGTTCACCTGCCAGTCCGCCGATCTTGGATGTCGATGCTCCCCCAATAAGGTATGAGTCGGCATAGGAGTCCTGTATCAGAGCGCTGCCGTTTGTTTTGCTGCCGATCAGACCGCCAATCGCGCCCTCTCCCTCGATGATCGTTGAGGCAAAGCTGTCTTTAATGGTTAAAAAATTGTTGGCAGTCGAACGACCTACGAGTCCGCCGATCTTGGAAGTGCCTTTTAGGAAGATATTGTCGGCATAGGTGCCGTCGGCAAAGTTTTCAACATAAAGTCTGCAGTCTTTTATTGTAAGGTCAGAAGCGGTCGCCCCTACCAGACCTCCTACGTACGTGCCGCCGTCGATCTTCTCGTTCACCAATGTCACACCGGCAATCTCATCTCCAGCAAAAACCCCAAAGAGACCCGCCTGCTCGTTGGTGCCGATATGCATATTCAATATTTTGAATGAATCAGATGCGGTCTCATGATTGTAGCCCGAGTATTTATTTAAGTCCGGGTTATTAATTGGCGTGAATTTCTTTTCTCCGTAAATTGACTTCCACAGGAATGGTTCTTCATTTGGCAGGAGTTGATCGGATTCATCATTAAAATCGATATCTGAAATCTGTTTAGCGGCGGTAACGTCACCCGCCGGCAAGCCCGAAATATCGCTGTCAAGATTCTGCAGATGTCTGCCATACGCGATATAGGCTTCCGTCGGGTCATCAGGGTTTAATGACGCGAATAAACTGTTTACCGTTCTTGTGATCGGACCTACATCTAGAACGCGGTCATCGTTGCTTGTGACAGTGAATGAGAGTTCTAAGTTCTCGCCTGGAATGAGAGAACCTGTTCTTGGCTCTACACCCGCCGGTTCCCATGTTATAGCGCCGAAAGTGTCTTTGAAGTGTTGGTTGACAAGTGGATTGCTGTCATCGAGGCTATCAAGTATCACTGATGCAGAAAATACCTTCGTTGCCCCCAAAGTCAGCGTGACGATCGGCCTGAGAGTTACCGTATTCTTGCTTGTTTTTCCTTTGACTGTAAGCGTAAATGCAAGATCGTTCGTGCCTATCGCAGAATCAATAGGAAGAATGGCTGTCATTTTCGCTTTTAAAATGTCCGCATTCATGACATTCAGCGACGCGTTGATCTTATCGCCGCCCACATACGCCGGCATATTCGCTTTGCCGCCGTAGTAGCCTAACTTGTTCTTTCCTTTTAGGCTATGCCTGAAATCTTTGAACCTTATCGAAGAATCCCCCTCGACATTGAGGTCGAGCGTGTCGTCGTTATTGATGTAGAAATCGGCGGAAGATCTTTTTTCCGAGTAGAATGCCGAATAGACATATCCCGTCACAGGATCAAGTTCAATGACCCAATGATCATTCAGTACATTCTCGTCGATGCTTCCTTTAGGGAAAACGAAATTGACAAGATCACTTGGCGTTGAAGCCAGCGGGTCGTCTTTGATATGGTAAATATATCTTAAGTCACTATAATCTACCGTATCCGCAGCAGGGTCATCTTCCCAATCGGCAGGCTTGTCGGCGACACTTGTGATCGTTAATAATCGGTCTATTTCTCCCGATGCTTTTAACTCCCTGATTCTGTTCTGCGCGCTTACGTACATACTCTGAGCGACGTTGTCCAGTTTAGTTTGATTGATACGGTCGACCAGACCTTGAATGCCGATAAATGCAACACCGAGAAGAATCACAACGATCGCAACAGCGATGAGTGTTTCCATCAGTGTTAAACCTTTTTTATTTTTTAAATGGCTCTTAACTCTCGTTTTCACGGTGTGCCTCCGCTATTCAAATACGAATCCCGGAAAACTTTGTATACCTTTTTACTGTTCCCCAACTAAAAAACCAAAATATTCTTATACATTCAGGAGTACGTACTTTATTTTGATTTGCCCTCATGCGACGCCGGTGTGTCCGCTTTGTATTCGAAGCTTGTCATGGTCATTACTATATCGTACCGACCAGTGTCTTGAGTGCTGTTAACAGGAACACCAAACGGATCGGTTAAGCCGGAGCTTTTAGCGCCTGAATCGTAAACAGAAACATTTTGAATCAAGTATTTATTATTCGACTCATTAATCGTTTTGATTTTCGCTACAGCATCTTCATATTTTTGAGTTGAAAAAGAAATAACGATCGGTCTCCTAATAATATTTTTATAATTCTCATCAACCACTTCCGCGCCAAATGATAAATGGTAATTATAAGTATTACCTAAAATACCGTTCAACTCTCCAATAATATAATTAATATTGTTGTATTCAGGTGTCATCGGTGGATTGCCGTCATATTTGGCAAATATGGCGTCGATTGACTTCTTCATTCTGTTCTTATCGGCAGCCTTTTGTTGCACAGCCTGCAATTCTGAATTTATCTTGACAAGCCTAGTCTCGTACTCAGTCGTCTGTTTTTGAATCGGCCCCTGCACTACGAAATAGTATGCGACAATGATGATCAATACGCCCAGAAGTATCAACTCTTTAAGTGACAGGATGTCTCTTTTTAGATTCATCAGTCATCAACCTCCTCTCAGCCTGTTGCTTCCGAAGTGCCTGAAACGTCAACAGACGCCTCAAGTTCGCCCTGATAAATAACATCAAACACAATAGAAGCGACTACCTTGTCCTTACCTGTGGAAGAAGTAATTTTTGTCGCCGTATTGACGGTTATGCGCCCTATCCAATCGACTGTTTCAAGCTGTTTTCTTATCAAGCGAACATCATCGAGCGTATCGACAATGACTTCGAGAGAAACCGTGTTGTTGGTTATTGCGTATCTCTTGATTTCTCCTATATTGGAAACATAATCACCTATCAGACCGATGATTCTCGTTCTGTCAACGAGTTTTCCTTCTTCCTCAAGCATGTAATCGTTGGTATATC
This sequence comes from Clostridiaceae bacterium, assembly GCA_012799695.1. GTDB lineage: Bacteria > Bacillota > Clostridia > Saccharofermentanales > DTU023 > UBA4923. Next base: position 26,736 of record JAAZKT010000015.1, on the reverse strand, counting down.
TTATGTATTCGGACTTAACATCATCATAGTCCACAAGGGAATTATTGAACTTATCAAGCTGACTCTGAGCTTCAGAAACCTGCTCATTCAACGTATTCAGTTGCGATATCCTCTGAAATACACCGAATTTGGTAAATACAAACACAATAACAATGATCAGTATCGCGTAAGGTATTACTCTCTGCCACGAATTATCGGTAACCTCAATCTGATAGAGGTTCATGGTTTTTTTTGAAGGAAGTTTAATTTTTTTGTGTTTTATTAGCATATTTCCCATGAAATACCTTCTCTTATAAAGTAACGCCTATAGACATGAGTGCGCGCGGAGCGTCACTCATGCCTCTGCATTCTTCAGGTAAAATCTCATCCAGATTCGCCCTTTTCAGTCGGACATATGCAAGCATATTGTTTACAAGAGCTTCGGTATCCGAGCAGTCACCGCAGATGAAGCAGTCCTCGAATTCGCTCTGCCGATTTTCATACTTGTAGAAGTTTATAGCCTTCATGACTTCCAGCGATATTCTGTTGTATACCGCCCGGCATACATCGCTTTCAAGTATTCCTTCATGGTCGGTTTCCCTGTATGAGGCAGCAAGATAAGCATCGATATTATAATAATCCGCTATGACCATGTCCACATCCCTGCAGCCCATTTCGATCGTCTTGGTTGCCCTCAGATCTCTGCCTTGAAGTATGTAGACCCTCGTGTTTGAGAAACCTAAATCGATGATTACAAAGATTCTGTCACCGTAAGCTTCCCTTTCGATAGCATTTCTGATGAGATTCAGAAGAGCCATTTCTCTCGGAAGTGCCAGCTTTAGCCTAAAGCCAGCTCTGTAAAGCAGATCCTCATACTCCTGGATTGTTTTCTTCGAGGCAGCGGCTGCGAGCAAACTGATGGCCGTTACCTCGCCGTCCTCCTCTGTGACATAGCCTTCAACCGCATAATCATAATTATAGTTTATACTCTCATTTCCGACGAAGTCTCGAAATTCGTACGGGAGGTTGAGTCTCAGCTGTTTTTCACTTATCGGAGGCATCTCAAGCGACCTGAAATAGGTACTGAACTCAGGTAAAATCAAAGCGCAGTTCTTACCGCTGAACCCTCCCTCTTTTTTCAACTTTTTCAAAAACTGCGAGAGGAACTCCGGCGAAATAATCTCACTGCCATCCACGAGATTCTCAGGAAGACGCGAAACAAGGATTTTGCCCTTGCTTCCGCCCTGATACATCGTAGTGATTCCGTTCCCTATCTCAATCCCGATATAGTTTTTAGCCACAAACGATTCTCCTGAAATTCAGTCTAAAAAAGACCTGCATACAAATTAACTAATTCACTTCCAAAGAGCATTCCAAGAAAAAATCCAACTGAAATGGCAGGTCCGAAAGGTATCTGTTTTTCCTCATTCTTTTTTCTCAAAATGCCAAATACTATGCCTATGATCGCGCTCATTAAGAGCACGAGAACATTCACAGGCCAGGCGAAATACATTCCCGCCATAAAAAACAGCTTAATGTCTCCGCCACCCATCGTGTCCTTTTTTAAAATCTTATCGAGGATGAGCGACAAAATGAGGAGCGGAAGCGACACTGAAAACGCCCCTATTAAGCTGAGCTTTAGCTCTTCTAATATATTACCCGATATCACCACGAAAATGATTCTGTTAATCATTCCGATGACGATGAACCTATCGGGAATTATATGCTCATCCAAATCACAGAGCGTGACGCAGAGCAGAATCGAGCACAGCACGATAAGCTCAAGCGTCCTCAACGTCAAATCATACTTGGCCAAGACCAAGACATACACGATGCCCAACACAAGCTCGCTGAGAGGATACCTCGCGCTTATCTTAGACTCGCAGTAACGACATTTGCCCTTAAGAAGAAGCCAGCTAAAAAGCGGAACTAAATCAAGCGCCCCCAGCTTGTGTCCGCATGACATACAGTGCGATCTTCCTCTTGCAATCGGTTCTCCCGAGAGCACCCTCATCGCCACACAGTTGAGAAAGCTGCCCATCGTGATGCCGAGAAAGAAGGTGACGAAAAACCAAAAAAACGCAAAAAATGTCGTTGAATAGATGGTCATAGGATCATGCTTTCAAAAACACATTAACTCCCCGAAGATGCACCCCTACATCTTCGGGGAAATGATTTAATGTTTTTTGTTCCTCATCACCTGGCTAGCATCCGGTGATGAGCCTTACCACTCTATCCTGCAGGCCAGGGTGTCGTGTATTCTGTAACAACTTTTTCGGTTTCCGCATTCCACGACAAATCCCACTTCCCTGTAGTTCCGTCTGGATTTTCTACAGTAAAGTTATCAGGGAACACGAATGTAGTTGCCCAATTAGCTTTTGTTTGTTTTTGAATAACTGTCCTTCCTGCGCTAGAACCATCAAGCATAACCTCAGCCACAACTTCCGCATACGCTGAACGAAGATTTGCCGCGTCCACGGCTTCTCTTGCCTTTTCGAGTTGATTGCCAAACACAGGGATGGCAATCGCTATCAGTACAGCGATAATGGCGACGACGATAAGCATCTCCATTAAGGTAAAGCCTTTATTATTCATTTTTTTCATAAATTTTTTACTCCAATCTTTTTATCGTATTTCTATTATGGGGGGTGTCTATTTTAAACGGGAATTGGGGTGACCCGTTCAAACCATTTTTTCCTACCTTTCATAAATACATCACCGAGCACTTATGGAAGGTAACATTCATTACATCTGTATCCGCTTTCCCCTATCCAATATTGCCATACATACTGAACATCGGCATGTAGACCGAGAGCAGTATGAACGCCACGAATACCGCCAGCACGCTAATGATTACCGGTTCGATCATTTTGACCGCCCTGCTTGTCACATACTCGACCTCCGTATCATAATAGTGACCTACGACCTCAAGGGTGTGCTCCATCGAACCCGAGTCTTCGCCTACCGCCGTCATCTCGACGAGAAGCTCCGGCATCTCTTCGACCTGTCTGAGAGCGTTGCCTATCGATTGACCTTGCTCTACAATGCCGACCGTCTTAAGTATTTCGTCGGTCATATAGGCGTTCGGCAACGACCTCGCGGTGATTCCGAGAGCCCTGACAGCAGGAATACCGGCCGCAAGCATGGTGGAGAAAGTATTCGCAAACTGGCTCGACGCATTCATGATGCTGATCTTACCGATAAGAGGTAATTTCAGCTTAATCTTGTCAAACTTGATCGCCCAGCTTTCTTTCTTCTTTAATAGTCTATAGGCAATGATCAGGGCAACGATCATGCATATTAAAGGCAGAGTTGCGACTTTAAAGAAACCTGACATGGCGATCAACAATCTGGTCGGTAACGGAAGATCAACTCCCATGTCCGTGAACACAGTTGTAAACACCGGTACAGCGTATCCCATTATTATGGCTATGACTATGACTGCGACTATGATGACAAAAATCGGGTAGGTTAGAGCGGACTTGACCTTACCGGATACATTGGCTTTCTTCTCAAAGAAGCCCGCTAATCTTCCGAACGCCATCTCAAGGGAACCCGACTCCTCACCCGCCCTTATTGTTTCGATAAAGCTGATCGGCAGGTTTTGAGCTCTCGCCTGGAAACTGCCCGCCAAGCTATATCCCGCGGTTACATCTTCGGCGACGGATGCGAGGATATGCTTAAGCGCCTTGTTCTCTGACCTCACGCCTACAAGCTCCACTGTTCTGGCTATCGGAAGTCCCGCCGTGAGAAGAATGGAAAACTGCTGACACATGAGGGCGATATCCTTGTCTGTGACTTTGCCCTTGCCTATGTCTTTCTTAAAAAGGTCTAAGCTCGCGACTTCCTTGATGTCTACGATGAGGCCATATTCTTCTTTCAGCTTGATGACGGCGTCATTTTTGTCATGAGCCTTGATCACGCCCTCGATCTCTATGCCGCCTTTTGATAAAGCTTTGTACTTATATGTCACCATGTTTTTTCTCTCGAATTATTCTTTTTTGAAATACACCCTACATACTTTTAGTTAAACATGAGTGCCTACCTTCTTATCCTATCACGGCTTATTGACGTTGACGAGCTCGACATGCCTATGAGTTTTTTAAGAAAACCTACATCGTGTGCAGCTTCTACAGCGACCACCTTGGATATAGCACCCTGCTTGACGAGGTTGGCGAGGTAATTATCCATCGAGATATTGCCTTCCGCAGCAGAGGTCTGAATCGCGCTTGCAATCTGAGGCGTCTTACCCTCTCTTATCATTGCCCTGATTGCGGAGTTGGGCACCATGACCTCACAGGCAAGCACCCTTCCCTGTCCGCTTGCACGAGGGAGGAGCTGTTGCGAAAGCACCGCTCTTAGCGTCCTGCTGAGTTGAAGCCTGATTTGCTGTTGTCTTTCCCCCGGAAAAACACTGACGATACGGTCGATAGAGTCCGCCGCGCTGTTGGTGTGGAGCGTGGTAAAAACCAAATGCCCCGTTTCCGCGGCTATCAAAGCCGTTTCAATCGCATCCAAGCTTCGCATCTCGCCTATCAGTATGATGTCGGGGTCTTCGCGAAGTACCGCCTTTAGCCCGGTTTCATAACTTACGGTATCCTCCGTTATCTCCCTCTGATTGATGGTGCATTTGTCCGGGTGATAGATGTATTCGATCGGATCCTCAAGCGTGATAATGTGCTCTGCTCTCGTTTGGTTGATTCGGTTAAGAAGCGCGGCCAATGTAGTGGATTTACCTGAGCCTGTTTCTCCCGATACGATGACGATGCCCCTCGGATATTTTGCGAATTCGTAGCAAACGGGCGGCAAACCAAGCATTTCGAGCTCGGGTATTTTGTCTGACAGAATACGGATTGCGGAGCTGATATGCCCTTGCTGTCTGAAGACATTAAACCTGCAACGGATATTATCCGCAAAAGTCCCTGAACCATCGACCTCTCCGACTGTCTCAAGCAGCTTGTATTTTTCACCGAGAAGCTGCTTGGCAATACCGTCGCAGTCCTCATGTCCGAGAACATGGTCGTCATAGTTTTCGAGGGTTCCGTCTATTCTGATTCTGACAGGAAGCCCATACACGACATGAATATCCGATGCCCTTCTTATCTGTGATTCTTTTATTATTTCTATTATATTCATTTGATCATTCTCATCCGGTAGTGTTCGCACTACAATATACAATAGTTAATTCTTTATAAATCTGTAGTGTAAAGGGTTCTTCTCGCTTCACTTGCGGTCGTCGTACCTTCTAAAACCAGCCTAAGGCAATTCTGACTCATCGTTTCAAAATTCGGGGAACGATAAACTGCTTCCTCGAGCTCGTGATGCGGCGCATTTTCTCTGATCTTCTGTTTAATTTCGGAATTAAGCACCAACATTTCGAATGCCGCGGTTCTGCCGCGATATCCCGAGTTCAGGCAGTCAGGACAGCCTTTTCCTCTGTAAAACATGACATCTTTTGACTTGGCAGGATCAAGACCCATTGAAACAAGTTCGTCCTCGCCGGGTGTGTAGGATTCTTTGCAGTTTGGACAAATCTTGCGCAAGAGCCTCTGCGCTACGACACCTTTAAGAGCGCCCGCGATCAGGTAAGGCTCTACGCCTATGTCGAGCAGTCTGTCGAGAGTCGCAATGGCAGAATTCGTATGGATGGTCGATAATACCAAGTGTCCCGTAATGGCGGCACGCATGGCTATTTCGGCTGTTTCTCCGTCACGGATTTCGCCGACAGCTATGATATCCGGGTCTTGACGAAGTATCGCACGCAGACCGCTCGCAAACGTCATGCCCACTTTTTCGTTTATCTGAACCTGATTCACGCCGTCGATATCATACTCGATAGGATCTTCAAGGGTCACTAGATTGACTTCCTCACGGTTAAGATCACTCACCATCGTATACATAGTGGTAGATTTTCCTGAACCTGTAGGTCCTGCAATGAGTATCACACCATTGACGTTAGCTATAAGTTGGTTATAACTGTCTAACAGTTTGCCGGTCAGCCCAATTCCGTCGCTCGTAAGGAGCGATGCAGACTTTTCGAGGAAACGAATAACCACTTTTTCACCGTATTTGGTAGGAAGTGTAGAAATTCTGAGATCTATCTCTCTTCCCTTGACTCTTATGTGAGAACGACCGTCCTGAGGTATTCTCCTCTCGGCGATATCCATTTCACCCATGATTTTTATTCTGGATATGACAGACGATTGAAGATTCTGAGGAACGGTAAATAATTCGTGAAGCACACCGTCTATTCTCATTCTGATGACGAATCCGTTTTCTCTCGGCTCCATGTGAATATCGGAAGCATTCTCTTGTGCACCACGCTCTATGATCGAATTGACAAGTCTGATTCCCGGTGCGGCTTGTTCATCAATTTCACCTGACTCAACATAGTCGCTGATCGGCAGAGCAGTGTCAACAATCATTGACTTCTGCATCTCGTCTATAGCACGGCTTACATTCTCGTGTCCGTAAAGCACATGGATTGCCCTATTCGTTGCACTTTTCGTGGCAATCATCGGTATGACACGCTTCTTCGTCGCTGATTTGACTTCTTCGATTGCCATGAAATTCAGAGGGTCGGACATTGCCACATAAATAGTGTCTCCCGCCACCCTTACAGGCACGACCTCATGCTTCCTCGCGATGTTCTTAGGAAGAAGCTGTGCCATCTGAACAGGAATATCAACTTTGGTAAGGTCAATAAAATCAACTCCTAATTGGAGTTTAAGCACATCTATGAGCTGTCTTTCGGTAATAATCTTATTGTCAATCAAAACCTCACCAAGACGTTTTTTCTGCTCCCTGCCTAGAGCAAGAGCCTTGCCGAGCTGTTCCTCAGATATAACGCCCGCATCTGTTAAAATTTCACCTAATCGTTTATACGCCATAGTATTTCCCTTGCTTTTTTATCATATTCTAATCTACACTCTCAATTACACTACAATCTTAACACTATGAATAATTCGTTAGTTGTCGATAAAATCCGACAAATTTTGTGCATTCGAAAAGAGACAGGGCTCCTGCCTTACTTGGTGTAACAGTTTTGCAAGAAAGACAAACCAAGGCGAAACAGGAACTATGTCTGAGATAATTATACAATTGAATGAGGATGTAATAAAGGAAAAGTTACAGGACTTTGTTTATTATTATCTCTGTTTGAAATAGTTGGCGCTTTTAACGGGTTAGAAGTACAGTAAAACGTAATGGTAATGTACACATTTGCGCGACAAGGACAGTGTGGTAGAACAATTTTCAGCAGAACGCAAGGAGGAAACGTGAAGACCGCTACGGACCGTGAGGGTCATGTCGAGGATCGCTATAACTATAAAGTCTGTCGCAATGAGAGAAAAAGTGGCGTCTTAATGCATGTGACGAGCTTGCCTTCACCATATGGAATCGGCACGATGGGCGACGAGGCGCTTGAGTTTATTGATTTTCTCGTGCTTTCGGGACAATCTTACTGGCAAATTTTGCCTTTGGGCGCGACAGGGTTCGGAGACTCTCCATATCAGAGTTTTTCTTCGCGAGCAGGGAATCTCTACCTTATCGATCCGGATGAATTAGTTCGCAAGGGTCTCTTGTCGGAGGACGCGCCTAAACAGTTCGACTTTGGAGATGATCCTGAACGCGTCGATTACGGTCTTCTCTGGAAAAACAGACGCAATCTGCTATGTCTTGCATGGGAGACCTTCCAAGAGAGGTCGTCCGATTCGCTCAAACAAGCATTCGCGACTTTTCGCAAGAATGAAAGCGACTGGCTTCAAGACTACGCTCTCTTCATGACGATCAAGGCAACCATGAATGGCGCTCCGTGGCGTTCGTGGCCCGACCCTCTGAAATGGCGAAATCCTGTAGCTCTCGTAGAATTCGCCGAGTCACATCGCCATGACATTTTATTTGAACAGTTCATTCAGTTTCTGTTTTTCCGTCAATGGAACCGCATCCGCGAATATGCTTCACGTATGGGCGTCGCCATTATCGGCGACCTCCCCATATACGTTGCCGATGATTCCGTTGAAGTCTGGCAAAACCCCTCTTTATTTCAACTCGACGAAACATTGACACCTACTTACGTCGCCGGCTGTCCGCCGGACGCTTTCTCCGATGACGGCCAATTGTGGGGCAATCCTCTCTACGATTGGGATGCGCACAAAAAACAGGGTTATGAGTGGTGGATTGAACGTTTTCGTTTTCAGATGCGCTTGTACGATATTGTCAGAATCGATCATTTCCGAGGTTTGGAATCGTACTGGTCTGTTCCATACGGTGATAAAACGGCTCGACGCGGTCAGTGGATCGATGGTCCCGCCGATTCACTCATTGAGGCGCTTGACGAAGCTCTTGGATCTTTGCCCGTTATCGCGGAGGATTTGGGTTATATGACGCAGGAGGTCTATGAGTTCCGGGAGAGGTTCGGCTTCTCCGGCATGAATGTTTTGCAATTTGCATTTAATCCCGATGCATCAAACGATCATCTCCCTCACAATCTCGCGGAAAATACAGTCTTGTATACGGGTACTCATGACAACGATACGATTGCCGCGTGGTTAGCAAATGCCGATCCTCGCGAACTAGCCTTCGCAAAACAATACCTTGGGCTTAACGCGGAGGAAGGCTATATTCGCGGGATGCTTCGCGGTGCCGCAACGACCGTTTGTCAAACAGTGATCTTCCAAATGCAAGACTTGCTCACTTTAGGGGATGAAAGCAGGATGAACCATCCGGGTCAGGCGGAAGGCAATTGGCGATGGCGTATGTTGCCTGATAAACTGACGCTCGAACTGGCATCCTCGCTCAGAGAGCTGACGCGGATGAGCGGCCGTCTGCCCTCAAGGTAAACGACATTCCGGAGAACCTCTTTCGGCTTTTCCAAGCGTATGTCAAAAGCCAAGTGTATACCGCTTGTCGGATTTAGCTTGAGTGTCGCATGTTATCGTCATTTAACGATGATGTGTGACATTTTCTTTTGTAATGCGGCACGAAGTGTCTTCTCTATAAGTCATCATGACGACTGCGCAAGTGTCCACAGTGTGTGGACACGAATATATATACGACAACTTAAAATCCTTGAAAGCCCTGCGCTGATTGTCTTGTAGCATGTTGGGTGCATACATTATGTTTTTGTAAAAATATTTTAAAAATCGTGATAAGGCTGTTTTCAAGGGGTTTGACGGTCTCAAACCCCCAAAAGCCTGTCACGCAAGTTATACACAGAGTTATTAACATTATCAACATAAATGTGCATAGAATCGAAAAAAAGTGAACAAGAATTTATGGATTTTGAGGTGAAAATATTGTCAAAAATATAATTTCGATGCAATATTTTTTCGCTTTAGGCGAGAAGCGTAATCGACTCGTTCGTTGTCTTAGATTATGAGATTTGAAGATGAACTTATTGTCACCAATGGGTGCCCTGCGGTAAAATAAAAAAATGAGGAGGATCATATGAAAATAGCAGTTGCCAGTGATCATGGCGGGTACGAACTGAAGGAAAAGATCAAGCGGCACTTGATCGAATGCGGCCACGAAGTGGTCGATGTCGGTACACATTCGACAACGTCAGTCAGCTATGTTGACTTCGGTCATCGAGCATGTGACGAAGTCAAGAACGGTTCATGCGAGCGCGCAATTCTCGTATGCGGCACAGGCATCGGCATGTCGGTGGTCGCGAACAAACATAAAGGGATACGCGCCGCTCTTTGTACAAACGCCTTTATGGCAGATATGGCACGTCGTCACAATGATGCGAACGTGCTCGTCCTCGGCGCACGCGTTCTCGCTATTCCCTATGCGATGATTTTGGTCGATGTTTTTATGTCGGAACCGTTTGATGGAGGACGCCATCTGGAGCGCGTCAACCAAATTGCGAAATTGGAGGAAGACTTTTGTGAGTAAGACATTTAAAGAAATGAACGGTGTTTATATATTGGATCACCCGCTGATTCAACACAAGCTCGCATTATTGCGTGACAAGAACACCCACTCGAAAGATTTCAGGGAGCTGTTGAGCGAGGTGGCCATGCTCATGGCATATGAGGTGACACGAGATCTGCCTTTACGACCGGTTGAAATCGAAACTCCCATGGGGATGGCACATTGCCACATGTTGGAGGGGAGAAATATTGCGCTTGTTCCAATCCTGCGTGCTGGCTTGGGAATGGTTGACGGTATGACGAATCTTATTCCGATGGCCAAAATTGGGCATATCGGACTGTATCGCGATCCCGTCACGCTTGAGCCCATTGAGTATTACTGCAAATTGCCCGAGGACGTTCAGCAACGCGACGTCATCCTGCTTGACCCCATGCTCGCGACAGGCGGTTCTGCGGCAGCGGCTGTCGATTTCCTCAAAATGAGAGAGATTAAAGACATTAAGTTCGTCTGTCTCGTTGCCGCACCGGAAGGTATCAAGCATTTCCACGGCGCACACCCGGAGATTCCGATCTATTGTGCAGCACTTGACGACGGACTCGATGATCATGCCTATATCTTGCCCGGTCTCGGTGATGCCGGAGATCGTCTGTTCGGTACGAAGTAAATTATTTTTTGAGTTTCCGCTCCCGCTGTCCCGCTAGGTTACGGTGGGAGCCGTTTACGCTAAGCCGATCGAAAATAGTAGACATGATCGGCGAAGCTGATTTTACATTTTTCCGGCAAAAGATGTTCACGGTGTTTTGACAGTTTTATGCCGTCTAGCGTTGTTCCGTTTTTCGATCCGAGATCCTCGATGAAATAGCTGCCCGCTCGCCTACGTATCACCGCATGTCGGCGGCTGATAGAAAAAGAATCAATCCAAAAATCCGACTTCCCCATATCTCTTCCGATGACGAATTCCTCCGTTAGGATATAGGCGTGGTGTCCGAGTTCCTCATCGGGCGTGCCCGGCAGGCCTTCGGAGAGCTGAGCAATCTTAAACTGGTCGGAAGAGAGATCCAATTCCTGCGTCACTTCATGGATCGTTTCGTGATTTTGGTAGCCGAAAAGAGTCTCCCCGAGCCTTTTTAGTTTTGACATGATGCGCTCTCCCGTTGAGCCGTTTGCCGTTGACGGATCCCTGCTCTCATCGCTCGCCATCCGTTCATGATGTTCAACTGAAGGAGAGTGAGAATGATCGAGTTTTTGCGGGGTCACAAGGCTACACTCAACACTCGCTGAATGACGATATGATTCACCGCATAATGTATTCGATTCGAGCAGCAGGTCGAAAAAAGCTTCTTTTCGAAACAACTCCGCTAATTGTATGACCAACGAGGCATTCCAGTGAAAGACCTCTCCCATCCATTCGATCAATCCGGGTTGCTGATCGCTACGTATCTGTTGCGTATTGATGAGGGGTAACGAAACGATCTGAACATCGAAATGTTCTCGTTCACAGTCGCCTTGCTCGAGAAAGATCAACTCGGGATGGAGCAAAAGGGGGACGATCGGGAGCAGATGATCGCTTGCCGTCTCGATGGCCTCCATCGTTTTGCACAGCACCTTAAAACCTGTCTCCGCATCTCTAGACATCGATTTGACCGCCTCCGACAGCGGCAATTGCTTTCGTTGCGGTACACTGAAAAGCCAAGAGTTTTGATCGGCTCTAAACCAAGAGATGGGGGCCACGGCGTTCGGGCGGTGTCGCAGGAGCGCCGTATCCGCAAGTGTGTCGATGGACGGATACGGCGCGCAATCCGGAACGTACAACATCCACACAGCTTGTGTGTCCGTCTTTTTCAGCTGTATCGATGTTTCTACGCTCTCCTGCATGTTGTTTTCCGACTTATAATTGGTCATAGACTGATGAACTGAATACTTTGTCGATAAGATTTCTGGCAAAAGCGATGATGTTTTCACGGAACAGAAGGGCGACCGTGATGAGCACGGCGATGATGATAATGACCTCGAGTGTTCCAAAACCGCTCCATGCGACTCGTTCCGGCATATTATTCCTCTTTAGACGTTTCATGATGTACCTCCTTTCACACGAACTCCGTTTGTGTTTATGTACTACTATTGTCGTCTTGATGCACGTCATAGGTGCTTTCTTTTCAATGCAGACGCCTGTCGATCATGTCAAAATTGACGGATTATGTTTTCGGCCCTAGACCAGGAATCCCATTTGTGTCATGGCGGGGAGAATGACGGTTGCCATGACCACGATCAGGTCGATCGCCATCGGAAAGACGAACATAAGCGAGCGTTGCTCGGCGCGACCGCGCATCGCATCGCGATAAAGTTGTCGTCCGCGATCCGCCTGCATACGGATCAGTTCCAAAATTTCTCTTCCGCCTTCACGTTCATATCGCGCCATGAGGCGCAATGCCGCCTGCACTTCCGGCAACGGACAGTGCTCGGCGAGCCAATTTGCCGCCATTACACTGTCGCAACCCGTCTCAAGATGAATGACGGCTTTGTTGAGATCGTTCGCGACGGGGTCGTTATCATGTCTGTTGGAGAGGTTGACTTTTGCCACCATGCGGAGCGCCCGGTCAAAAGTTAACCCGCTTTCGAGAAGAATGTAGAGAGAATTGACAGCGGACGGATAGTAGAAACGATAATTCTCTCGTCGTTTTGCCGCTTCTGAACAGCTTTCGATGTCGCGAGCAATGGAGACGGATACAACCGCTAAAGCGACGATGAACGGAGAGACGCGACCCGACAGTAAGAAGAGAGTCGCGATCACAAACCCGAACACTAAATCATTCACTTTACGAGTCATGTAATGAAGCCACGCGTCTTCCTTGTCTTCCGCAAGCAACTGAACGGACGATGAGATCGTCATGCCGATCTGTCCCGGCAACCAGTCGAGGTAGAGTCGCGACAGCAAGGTTGCCGTGCGCCTGTTCTTCGGAAGTTTTTTCGTCCTCTTCTTTCGTCTTTGGGATCGACGTGTTTTTTTCTTAACCTTTTCCGGCGCGAGCAATAAGAGAAGAAAGAAGAGCGCAAACATGGAGAGGAGATAGAGGACGGAGAGGGGAAGAAACATGTTCCCATCCTGTTGCACGGATCGACTGTAGGAAATGGCTCCGCCGAAAACGAAACGAGCCATGAAAAACGGAATGACCGACAATATAGCCGCTTCGCTCGTTTGACCCTTGCGCTCGTTTGCGACTTCGCTTTGCATATTGATTTGTGCTGACAGATCGTGATGAGTTTGTCGAACAAATACATCGATGCGACCGCCCGATCTCGATAGAAGCGTCAGCATGGTCATGTCGCGTGTGCAGACCGGTAGTCCGACCTCGCGCGTAAAAGATGCGAGCGCCTCATGGAGCGACATTTGCGCCTCTAAATTCTTTTTAAGCCGGAGGAGAGAACGAATGAGCTTATTGTGTCTTCCCAGCTGCTCCGTCAAGGGCTTTATAGATTCCGACAGAGCCGCTTCAAGAGGAGTACCTGCGGACAGACGCGTGGAAAGGTATCCCAAGAGATGCTGGTATTGGGTAAGCAACATCTTGCTCTCACGTAAATGGAAGAGTCGTGCAAGTCCGAGCCCCAATAAAAGGGCTCCCGGGACAGTTACGAACCACCCGGAAGGTGTCGATCCAAGAAACGCGATGGATGCGAGTCGAGCGGGAATCGTGGCGAACAAAACCCATTTGATAGCGGCAATTCCACGCCTGCCGAGGTCGGCTGCCATCTCGTTTCGTCTCGATGCGTTCGCTATTTGTACTTTACGGTTTCTATTGCGATGATCGTTTCTTCCCATAATGTCTCCTCTCTTAGGCTGATGATGGCGGCGGTGTCGCATGTTATTCTTCCAACGGTAGCGAGTAGTGTGTTTTCAGCTGAAAAGCACCCTCATGGAATCCCGCCACGGAGCTGATTTCTCGGACGAGGCGCCGCCCGTCGGCCAAGCGAACAAGGTGGACAATTAAATCGATGGAAGAGGCGACCATTCTTCTGCACGCTTCCCATGGGAGTTGTGAGGAGGTCATGAGCAACAGGGAGAGGCGATTGAGCATCTCGATCGTACTGTTGCCGTGCCCAGTCGACATGGAGCCGGGGTGTCCCGTCTGCATCGCTTGGATCATGTCATACGCTTCCGTTCCGCGAACCTCTCCGACGATAACGCGATCAGGTCGCAAGCGTAATGAAGAGTGGATGAGGTCGGAAAGAGAAATTTCCCCTCCGCCGTCAACGGCGGAGTCCCTCGCTTCCAGTCGAACGAGGTTGTGTTTCCCCGTAAGATCGAGCTCGGAGGCATCCTCGACAGTCACAATGCGTTCGTGCTCCGGGATAAAGGCGGCGAGCGCATTCAAAAAAGTTGTTTTACCGGACGCCGTTCCGCCACTGATGAAAATATTCTTGCGAGCTATGACAGACTCGATCAGGAAACGCGCTTCCTTGGCAGGCAGCGTGTTGTTTTTGATAAGAGCTTCCATCGTCGGCATAATCCCTGTAAATTTTCTGATGGATAGGACGGGGCCGTCGGGTGCCGCGGGCGGCAAAATCGCGTGGACGCGAGAGCCGTCAGCGAGCCGCATGTCGGCGATGGGAGAACGCTCGTGTACAAGTTTATTAGCGCGGCCGAAATAGCGACTGATGACATGTGTGAGATGGGCGGGTGAGTCGAAAGAGTAATCGGTTTTCTCCAGTCTGCCGTTTCGTTCAATATAAATTTGAGAGGGGGAGTTGACCATAATCTCCGTGACGGACGGCTCTTCGAGTAGCGGTTGCAATATGTCCAGACCGCGCATCGCGTCAAAAAGATGGCGAATCAAATTCGTTTTGTCCTGAACGGTCAAATGAGATCCTTGCGTCCGTACCGAAACCTCTGCCGCGATGATGCGTCGCAGTTCATCGTCTGTCGGCTCCGCTCCCGGCTCGAGACGTGAAGCGATCCGTCTTATCCATACCTGTTTTTCCTTATAACCCGGAAGCAATGGCTGACTCCTTGCCGCGAGTGATATGATTGATCTCCTTGAGCGGCTGGTGTCTGTGCGGAAGTTCAAGAATGCGGCATTCCTTGGGGAGTTTCGCCAAGAACAGTCCAAGCTCACGCTGAGCGACCAGTTCTTTGTCCGAGTTTCCGACGGGAGCGTCGACGTAGACGAAATCACATAAGACGGCGAGCGCGAGAACATCGCCAAGCGGCATTCCTTCAATGTCAATCCATGACGTTGTCGTCTGAGATCTCGTACGGGTATAGTCGCACCATGCATTCGTTATCTGCCTTAACGTATTAATATCGCACGTAATCAGATCATCGGATCGCTCGGGCAGAGAGCATGTGTAGTAGCCATCTTCATGCATATACAGCCACTTGCCCATTTCACCGATTTCGGGGATATCACCTACGGAGAATCGATAGATGAGATCGCCGAACGTCAGCCCGTGACCTCTGCGAAATCGGTGTTCGATCTTATAAAGAGGTTTAATCGGCAGATAAATGACCGTATGCCCGAGCGCCTGTTCCCTGCCGATTACGTAGCGAGTGATGCGTGTCCCCGTCTCATGTGAAAAGGACAGGTGTGTACCGACACTGTTGGAACGGTTACTGCCGGTCGCATACGAGGGTTTGTCTGCCACGAGGTAATGCCGTATCACTGCATCAATTTGTGAAGTTCTCATGAAGCGGGAAATGGAGAGGATTTCTATTGTCTTTTGTCTTTCAAGGTTATCCGTACGGAAATCGCGTCGGATGTCATGGTCTCTTTTCGCTTGATGGCCACGAGAGATATTCGAACGTGTTTCGATCTCTTTTGCACTCTCGTGCTCACACAAATTGGCAAGGAGAGTCAATGCTTGGAGACGGTCAAGCACCGACTCGGCCGCGAGGTATCCAGGGCAGAGGAAGACAGTGATACGGCGTCGTATTTCGTGAGCCAACGTATCGACAGCACTGCCAATTTCGCGTTCATCGTTGACGGTTATTGTGACGACCTCATAGGCGCCGCCCGACAAAGAATGTAGGCGTCTTGAAAGTCGCAACTGATAATCGCGATGATCGTCGATGTATAACACAACAGGTCTCATGTCCACTCCTTCATGCGCATCCGAAAAGCTCAATCTTGACTAGGTTGGCTCGATTCATCGTATGCCGCGCCGGTTTGTCCTGTAATAGAAAAACTTGTCATGAGCCGTCAAGGATGAGCTGTTTTGTCGGGTATGA
Source organism: Clostridiaceae bacterium (assembly GCA_012799695.1). Lineage (GTDB taxonomy): Bacteria > Bacillota > Clostridia > Saccharofermentanales > DTU023 > UBA4923. The sequence goes on along the minus strand of JAAZKT010000015.1, from coordinate 10,658 downwards.
AAAGGCGGGACTACTTTTCCCTATGGTACAATGTTGAAAACTGAATACAATGATTATCAAGAGTGGCTGAGGGACAGGCCCTATGAAGCCCGGCAACCGGCGTCGTCGCATCGGTGCCAAATCCTGCAGACCGGAGCGGTCTGAGAGATGATGCTTTCAAGACCTCCACGCGGGAGGTTTTTTATTGGACCGGTCGATACGGCCGGCTCGCAATTATTGAATAGAACGGGAGAAAAGAATGTTCAACTCTACAAATGATTCATGGCTCTTTACATCGGAATCGGTGACGGAAGGTCATCCCGACAAAGTATGCGATCAAATCGCCGATGCCGTTTTAGATTCGATCCTTGAGCACGATCCTCGCGCGCGCGTCGCGTGCGAGACCGTGACGACGACGGGATTAGTGCTCGTGATGGGGGAGATCACCACGACGTCCTATGTCGATATTCCTCAAATCGCCCGCGAGACGATCAGGAGAATCGGCTATACGGGCAGTCAGTTCGGTTTTGATGCCGATTCGTGCGCCGTTCTGACATCGATTGATGAACAGTCGTCCGATATCGCCATGGGCGTTGATTGCTCCTATGAGGAGAGAGCCGGTGAAACAGGGTTTCATTTGGGTGCCGGTGACCAAGGGATGATGTTCGGATTCGCCAATTCGGATACGCCGGAATTCATGCCCCTCCCGATTACGCTGGCACACAGGCTCACGCGGAAAATGGCGGAAGCGAGAAAACTCGGCGAGGCGCGGTCGTTTTGCCCTGACGGCAAATCACAGGTGACCATTCGATACGAAGGGAATCGCCCCGTACATATCGATGCCGTCGTAATATCGACACAGCACCATGCGGAGGCGACGCTTGAGCAAGTGCGCGACGAAGTTGAGGATCACGTCATTTTCCCGATACTCGCTGGCGATCTGTTTGACAGTCAGACGAAGATATACATCAATCCTACCGGACGATTCGTGATCGGCGGTCCGCAAGGTGACACCGGGCTGACAGGGCGCAAAATCATCTGCGATACGTATGGCGGATTCGGTCATCACGGCGGCGGCGCCTTCTCCGGCAAAGACCCGACGAAAGTTGATCGGACAGGTTCGTACGCGGCGCGCCATATCGCAAAAAACATGGTCGCCTCGGGACTTTGTTCGCAATGCGAAGTCCAGCTTGCATACATTATCGGCGTCTCGAAGCCCGTCTCCGTGACTGTCACGACATACGGCACGTGCGATAAGTACTCGGATGAGTTTCTAAGCAAGCACGTGCGGTCGAAGTTCGACCTTCGCCCCGATGCGATCATCGAGCGTTTCGATTTGATGCGACCGATCTATGCGCAAGTGAGCAATTACGGTCATTTCGGGCGTCCGGAGCTCGACTTGCCGTGGGAGCGACTCGACGCCGTCGATTTATTCTAAAATCCGGCGTGAAAGGTTAAATCTCTTATGCGCGACCGGCAGCAGTCCTTTTCAAAGAATAGTGAACCTGTTTCATTTTCAGGTGTCGTGACGCGCGTCATTTTCCGCAACGATGAAAATGGTTATTCCATTCTGGACGTGGAAGGTCGTGGGGAAGAGTGGACGGTGACCGGCGTGATGCCGTATATCATGGCGGGGGATATGGTGTCAGGTGAAGGTTCTTGGCGTGATCATCCGACGTATGGTCCGCAGATTGCCGTGCGACAGATCAGCAGAGATGAACCGCATGAAAGCGACCGCATCGAGAAATATCTCGCTTCCGGAGCTGTTAAAGGGATCGGCGAGGCGACGGCTAGGAAGCTCGTTCAAGCCTTCGGGGATGACACGTTGACGGTCATGCGCCAATATCCCGAGCGCGTCGCCAAGATTCGCGGTATCGGACCGGCAAAGGCCGAGAGTTTCAGCAGACAGCTCAAGGCCGACCGCGCCTATCAGGATTTATCACTCTTTTTACTACCGCACGGCATCGGGCAGGCGCGTATCCACCGTATCTATGCGATTTTCGGCATGGCGGCGGAGATGCTGATCAAAGAGAACCCTTTCATCCTTGCCGAGCGCGTGCCGGGTATCGGTTTTCAAACGGCCGATCGGCTTGCCGTTGAATTGGGGTTCAGGGGTGACCATCCGTCGAGACTCAAAGGCGCCGTTCTCTTTGCGATGAACCAGTCGCTTTTCCGCAACGGCAATACGGTCATCCACGAAAACAGCGTGGCGAGCTTCCTGTCGGAACGCCTTGATGTTTCCGAAGAGAAAATAAAAGATGCGATCGCCACTCTTCTAAAAGAAGGGAAGATTGTCAAAGTCTTAGGTCATCTGCATCGGAGCGTTGAAGAAGGCGTGATTGCGGCGGATGTCGCGGGTTTATCAACCGGGGAACGGCAATCGACTAGATGTGAAAGCGCATTTGACGGTCTCGTTTCGCTTTCCGATGTGGCGGTCATCGAGAGGTCGCTCGCTCAACGTCTTCGCTTTCTGGCGTCCGTTTCTCCGCCGGGCGACCATTTTATGAGCGAGGATCAGGCGCAGCGCGCCATCCGGCAGGTGGCGCAAGAGGAGGACTTTGAACCCGGCGATGAACAGACCCGGGCGATTGTCATGGCGCTGAAACACCCGATTTCCGTTCTGACAGGAGGTCCCGGAACGGGGAAGACGACAATTGTACGGCTTTTGACCCGCATTTTAAGAGAACGCGGCGAGGAAATTTTGTTGGGCGCGCCGACGGGGCGAGCGGCTAGGCGTTTGGCAGAAGTCTGCGGTATGAGTGCGCAGACGTTGCACCGTTTGCTTTCCCTGCAAGTTCGCGACGATGATATCCCCGATGCCGCCTTCTGGCTGACGGCCGAGGCGATTGAGGGCGACACGTTGATCGTCGACGAATGCTCCATGATCGACCTGTTTTTGTTTTCACACCTGATGTCCGCCATACGCCCCGGCACACGCGTATTATTGATCGGGGACGCCGATCAGCTCCCGTCGATCGGTCCCGGGCAGGTGCTGCGCGATATCCTTTCCGCCCCGTTTCTGCCGCATACGCGACTGACGCAGATCTACCGTCAGGAAGAACACAAGCTCATCGTATCGAATGCGCACCGCATTTTGAGAGGAGAGGAGCTTGTGCTTGATCAGTCACTGAAATCGGATTTCATCTTTATTGATTGCGCCGATGAGCAGGAGATGTACGACGGCGTCTTAAAACTTTGTCAGAGCGTCTTGCCGAATCATTACGGGACAGACGGTATTTACGGCGTACAAGTTTTGTCGGCGATCAGGCGCGGCAAGGCCGGCATCATCGAACTGAACCGCGCGCTTCAGCAACTCTCTCGTGGCGATGACTTCTTCTCTATCGAAGCACACGGTTATCGTTTGACGTCGGGCGATAAAGTGATGCAGACGAGGAATCACTACAACCTTGAATGGACGATCCCTCGAACAGGCATCAAGGGGACAGGTGTTGTGAACGGAGAGATGGGCATTGTCCAATCCATCAGCCTCTCAAGAAAAAGCGTGACAATTCTTTTTGAGGATGAAAAAATTGCGACGATCGAGGGCGCCGACCTCGACGATATCGATCTCGCCTATGCTACGACCATTCATAAATCGCAAGGTTCCGAATACCCGGTTGAGATCCTTGTCATACCCGCAGGCGCGCCCGCGTTTTTGACGCGCAATCTCCTCTATACGGGTGTCACGCGGGCGAAGGAGAGACTGTTTCTCCTTACGAGACGGCGTACATTAGAGATGATGCTCGCGAATAATGAGGCGAATGAACGCCGCGGCATGCTCCGCCATTGGCTTTGTGAGCAGGTAGAAGGGGAGCCCGTTTGTCTCGATTAAGAGTCTGTTTCACTTGAGGTCATGAACCGTGACCGGATGATCGGAGAGTGTCCGTCATGAGAAAAAAGCGCTCGAACAGGAGACGAGGCGGACAAACCGGAAAATCCCTGCGTCAACAATTTGTCGATTTTTACTATCATCCGTATTGTGCCGTCTGCGATCGCGCCGTTCAGCCGCCCCTTCCGTCACCCTTCGTCTGCCGCGATTGCCTTTCCGTTTTGCCGTTCCGCATGGATCGCGAGCAGATATCGTGGGCTCATCCGTGGCGTCTCTTTGCGACATTCTACTATCGGGAGCCCTTGCGCAAGATGATAGTCTCCATGAAATTTTCAGAGAGAATCGATAGGGCGGAGGCGATTGCGCCATTCATGTGCGGGACGTTGGTACGCAATCAGATCGATGTTGATGCCGTCATCCCCGTACCGTTGCACAGAAAGCGACTGTCGGAGAGAGGGTACAACCAAGCGGATTTACTCGCCCGAGTCATCGCGCGGGAAGCGGGCATTTCGGTTGTGGACGGGGTGCTTTATCGCGACATTCATACCGATCGTCAGAGCGAAAGTCGAACCGTTAAAGAGAGACGCCGACAGCTGGCCGACGCCTTCAAGCTCGACCAGCGGTCTCCTTTGATCGACGAATTGCGCGGACGCCAAGTTCTGCTCATTGACGATGTGTTGACGACGGGCGCGACCTTATCCGCCGCGGCGAAACCGCTCGATGAGGCGGGAATACGTGTCATCTGCATGGTGGCGGCCTCCGACAAGGAGAAGTATCAGGGTTACCATGAGATCATAAAAGATTGGACGTCACTGCTCGACAGGCGGATTTGATACGGCTCCGGTCATTGCGGCGTGGTAAAATAGAGCGACTATTACATGTGGGGTGGCATAGATGCCAAATTTTTGGATGATAGCGGCGGGGCTCGTTTTGCCGGGACTGATGACCGGCATCGGCGCGTTGCCGGCTCTTTTCACAGGAAATGTGACAAGGAAATGGCTCGATGCGATGCTCGGATTCGCCGCGGGCGTCATGTTGGCCGCGACATGTTTTTCCCTTATTCTCCCGAGCATCGAGTTTGGCGGAGGAACGTTTAAGGCAGTTCTGATCACGGGTTTGGGCATTATTGTCGGAGCGGTGATTATCGATTTAATCGACCGCTTCGCTCCGCACGAGCACTTGATTAACAAGCATCATGAAGGCGTAGCGGCAGATTCGCTCAAGAAGATTTGGCTTTTTATCATCGCCATCGCGATTCATAATTTCCCCGAAGGCATGGCTGTCGGCGTGGCCTTCGGTTCCGGAAATCTGTCGAACGGGATTCCTATCGCTATCGGTATCGGCCTTCAAAACATGCCGGAGGGACTTGCTGTCGCTTTCGCTCTGATACGCGAGAAGTACAGTGTCGGGAAAGCGTATTGGATTGCGTTCCTGACCGGGCTGATTGAGCCTATAGGCGCTCTGTTGGGGTACGGGCTCGTCAGACTTTTCAGTCCCGCGCTCCCGTTCATTCTCGCCGTCGCCGGCGGCGCGATGCTTTTTGTGATCGCCGACGAGGTCATCCCGGAGACACACAGCGGCGGCAACGAAAGGTTGGCGACGTTCGCCCTGATCATCGGCTTTGTCATCATGATGGTCATGGATATCGCGTTAGGGTAAAGACACGCTTCAGCCGGCTTTTTGCGCTGATCTTCTTCCTCAACGGTCTGATTGGCTAAGATCGAAATAGTAGCGCGAGATATCTCCGAAGCGTTGGTGGCTCAGCTCGATCAGCCGTTCCATCGTGAATGGCGGAATACCGAGAATTTCGTAAGGATCTTTCATTTCAGAAGACACGGCTGTTTGCATCGTGTGTGCGAAATTCAGTTGAGATTGCAGTTCTGAAAGGAAACTCATCATCAAGAGGGGGTCATGAATAAGCATCGCGATCGAGAGCAGGCAGGCGTAGGGATCGTTCGTGCCGATGCCAGATTCGTATTCACGCCTCGTCAACACATCCTCGGGGAGTAGCATGAAAAGTTCCTGTTCGGGGAGCGAATTCTCCATTTCGCTCGAGAATACGCGTTGACCGTGCGCGATCGTGTTTCTGTATTCTCTCAGTACCTGCAAGGCTCCATCGAGAAATGTTTTCGCTTTTTCAATCGACACATTTTGCGGTCTTCGATCTGTTTGCCCCCAGATCATATTTTCACAGACTTCATTTTTATCTTGATCGCGGAGGATGTTATACCACTGGATGGCAATCCCGAATTCGACGTCATGGATGAATATCCACGGGGGGAGCTGACGGTTGGCGAGAAGAAAATGGTGCGAGTATGAATGTCTATCTTTTTCAGACTGGAGATAGCGGAGCTTGCCGGCGAGTGATCGCAGGATGTTCGTCGAGACGGGATGAGAGTCGATATAATAGCCGCGATAAAGAAAGTTGTTGTTCGGGTCGTTGATGTTGTCGCGACTCATGACACCGTATTTTCGTGAGACCAAGTATGCCAGCTTCGTCTTGAAAGACGCCTCGATGTAAAGGATACCTTTGAGAACCACTTGATAGAAGTTCATGTTCAACATATGAGCCAGCTGTAGATCGAGCAGTGACGGATTGCCGATGAACCGACGCTCCTTCAAACCTCCGTAGAGGTGCTTGTTGAGGTTGACAAGTGAATAATAGGAATACGTGCTTAACGCCTCGACAGCGTCATTTTTGTCCTCTACGACAATACCGCGACTTTTAATAAAGTCGATTTGTTCGTCGTATGTGCGAAATGTTTTCTTTCTCAGCATCATCACAGCTCCCCATGAGTGATCGTTATCTCCATTGTCTCATAAATAGTCACGCTTTCCGTCCTTCGACAGCAGACCTTTTTTGATTGCGGATGTGTTTTCATTGTGGTCGCTCCGGATTGAGATAGCGTATTTGCCGTCGGTTCCGCTGGACAGCGCCTTTCAGTAGATTCATAATGATATGGGGATGTTGAGCTAGTGTTTTCGTCTTTTTGGACGAGTCATGCATGAAAGGAGGTTCTCGATGAAACAACTCGGCTTCGGCTTGATGAGACTTCCCACGATAGAGCGCGATGATAAAAAAATGATCGATATGGATCTTTTTAAAAAAATGGTCGATCTCTTTATGGAGAGCGGCTTTACCCATTTTGATACGGCTTACGGGTATCATGGCGAGCGAAGCGAAGGGGCTTTTCGCGAGGCCGTTGTCAACCGCTATGACCGTGACCGTTTTACCGTCACGGACAAGATGCCGATGTGGCATGTCGAGCGCAAAGAAGATCTGGACAGAATCTTTACGGAACAGCTTGAGCGTTGCGGAGTCGATTACTTTGATTTCTATTGGCTTCATGCGTTGAACGAGAGAAGTTATCGGAAGTGCAAGGAAGTCGATGCGTTCGGTTTCCTTGAGCGAAAAAAACAGGAAGGTTTTATCAGAAAGACGGGATTTTCGTTTCATGACTCGGCGGAAGTGCTGAATACGATCCTGACGGAACAACCTGAAGTCGACTATGTTCAGCTGCAGATCAATTACCTCGACTGGGAAGACGAAGATATTCAATCACGACTTTGTTACGAGATGGCCGTCAAGCACGGTAAACGTCTCATGATCATGGAGCCGGTCAAGGGCGGTACGCTTGCTTCGCTTCCTCCCGAGGTTTCGGCGCTCTTCAAAGCGTATGCGCCTGATGTTTCCGACGCGTCGTGGGCCATTCGTTATGCCGCTTCACTCGATGCGGTCGATTACGTCTTAAGCGGCATGAGCAATGTGGAACAACTTCTTGACAACATCCTAACGATGCGCGTTTTAAAGCCGTTATCCGATGACGAGCGCGATGTGATCGCACAAGTGATCGATGCCCTTTCGGAATGTCGAGCGATTGCATGTACGGGCTGCGGTTACTGTCTTGAAGACTGTCCGATGCGCATCGCCATCCCGGATTATTTCAAAGCGTACAATAACTTCGTCATGTTCGGCGAGCCGGAGCGGTGGTCATCCTTTTCGACGTTCAGGCGACTCGGAGAAAAAGGCGGAAAAGCGGACGATTGTATCGCTTGCGGCGCCTGTGAGGGCTCATGCCCGCAGCTTCTCCCTATCATTGAACACCTGCAATCGGTCGCACAGTTGATCCGTGATGAAACCGACGACGAATAAAATCGACGACATCATCCGCGCGATTAACGATTGCCGACAACAAAGGGAACGTGTTGTCGTCGCGATTGACGGTAGAAGCGCTGCCGGTAAAACGACGCTCGCTTTAGAGTTGGGTCATCGTATCGGCGCGCCTGTCATTCACTTGGATCATTTCTTCCTGCGCCCGGAGCAAAGAACGAAAGAACGCCTCGATGAGCCGGGAGGCAATGTCGATTACGAGCGTTTCATTGAAGAAGTGTTGGCGCCAATAAGACGCGGCGATTCATTCTCCTATCGTCCTTTCGATTGCACGAGTATGTCGCTCATGGACCCGATTGAGGTTATTGTGGGGGATACGGTTATTATTGAGGGCGCCTATGCATGTCATCCTCTTTTTCGAGAGCATGTCGATTTAACTGTGTTTTTATCGATCGATTCCGCCGAACAAACGAGACGCATTCATGAACGCGAAGGCGAATTGGCGTCACAAGTATTTAAAGAGCGCTGGATTCCCATGGAGGAGCGTTACATCGCCTTTTATAACATTCCGGAGTACTGTGATTTAGTATTCAATATGTACGAGTGATTCTCCGTCCATTCACGGCGCATCATCTCTATTACACTCTCTGTCATCTTTTTGTCAAAGGATCGTCATGGCACGCTCTTTTTTTGTGCTTGCAGCGAACAAACGTTCGTGATACAATTAAACAGAACAATCGTTCTGAATGGAGTGTGAGCATGATGTTTGAATACAACACGAAGCGACTTTACATCACGGTCGTCGTAGAATTCAGCCCGGAAGGAGATCTGTTTCCCGTTGAGATTCGTCTCGATGACGGGACGGTCATTCCTGTCGAGCGCCGGCTCGTGACACCGCTATATAATCTCGCGAAGAGCGGGTCGGACGCTTGGCGTTTCCTCTGCCTAGTCGAGGGTATGCCGATGAAGTTGTTCTACGACGCATCGTCCTATCGCTGGTGGTGTGAACCCGCCGCTTGACAGACGATGATTTGATGTGAGCGGAAAGGAGGAATCGTGATGGCGGATCGCGTTATTTTGCATGTGGATCAGAACTCTTTTTATGCCAGTGTGGAGATGCTGCGATGGCCGGTATTGAGAGATGTTCCCTGTGCCGTCGCCGGTGATCCCGTCAATCGCCACGGCATTATCTTGGCAAAGAATCAACTTGCAAAAAAGGCGGGTGTTAAGACGGCCGAAACGATTTGGGAGGCAAAACAGAAATGTCCGGACTTGATCCTCGTTCCCCCCGATTATGCTCGCTACATTCATTACAGCCGTCTGGCACGCAAACTGTATTGCGAATACACGGATCGCGTTGAGTCTTTCGGCATCGACGAGTGTTGGCTCGACCTCACCGGGTGTCCTCGTGATGACGGCATCGCTGTTGCCGAAGAGTTGCGCCGGCGCGTCAAGGAAGAGCTTGGATTGACCGTCAGCGTCGGCGTCAGTTGGAATAAGATCTATGCCAAGCTCGGCAGCGATCTGAAGAAGCCGGATGCCGTCACCGCCATTACACGTGATAATTATCTCGATGTTGTCTACCCTCGTCCCGTAGAGGAGCTTCTTTACGTTGGTCGGGCGACATCGCGCAAATTGCGCCGTATCGGCGTTCGCACAATCGGTGAACTCGTCGATTTGGGACCGTCGTATCTTCGCTCAATATTCGGTGTCGTCGGGTTGAGCCTTTACACGTTTGCAACCGGGCTTGACGAGACGCCGGTCACAAAAGCGGGGCGCGAGGTTCCCGTGAAATCTGTCGGCAATTCCCTCACCACGCACCACGATCTTTACACGGAACAGGAGATTAAAGCCGTCACGTATATGTTGTCCGAGTCCGTGACAAGCCGTTTGCGTGACGTCGGCATGGCGGCGCGAACAGTTCAAATTAGTATGCGCGACTATCAGCTATATAATTTTGAACGGCAAGCGAGCCTGCCGTTTCCGACACAGCTGTGTTACGAAATTGCGCCGGCGGCGACACGACTCATCTTAAATCACTTCGAACAGGGTCAAAAGATTCGGAGTCTAGGCGTCCGTGCCTGCAATCTTATACCGATTTCCCGTCTGAAACAGCAGTCTTACCTTCCGCATGAAAAAAAGCGCGAGGCGATGCTACGTCTCGAGGAGACAATCGATGACCTGAGAGGAAGATACGGAGGGCTGTCCGTGCGGCGCGGTATCTCTCTCGTCGATCGCTCACTGACAGAGCATGACATCAAGCGTGAAAATGTTATTCATCCGATCGGATTCTTCGGGCCATGAGCAGACCTGTTCCCGTTGCCGTTTTGCTGGAGATGCGCTCTTCGGGCGTGCGAAAACCGCTTGCGATTACGTGGGAGGACGGCACGCGTTACGAGATTACGTTCTCGCGATTCGTCGGCATTCGAAAGGCGCGATCCGCCGGTTCCGGCGAATGCTGGATCTGCCATATCGAAGGGCGAGATGTTCCGCTGTATTATTGTGCGTTGACGGGATGTTGGTGGATGGACGGCCAGGGAGAACCGCATTCGGCTCCCGCACCGAAACCTTATCGGCGCGTCAAAAACCGGGATTACAAGCCGGGCGATTCAAACACTTGACAAATTCCGCTTTTCGGCGTTAGTATGGGAAAGCTGTCGTGCGCCCGTAGCTCAATTGGATAGAGCGTCTGACTACGGATCAGAAGGTTCCGGATTCGACTTCTGGCGGGCGCGCCAT
>JAAZKT010000083.1 GCA_012799695.1 Clostridiaceae bacterium | reverse complement strand
CTAGGTTTCACGGCTGACGAAGAACATGGTGGCATGGGAATAAGGAGCTTGCTGGAGTCCGAATGGGTTCGTGCGATAGAGGCAGGTGTTTTTTGTGAACCGACGAATGAACGAATCGGTATAGCCGAAAAGGGCGCACTGTGGATGGCAGCTTCTTTTACCGGTGTGCAGGCACACGGCTCGAATCCGGACATCGCGGTCAATGCTTTGGATGCAGCCATCGACTTTTACCGAGCGTTTGTTCAGGGCTTCGATTCTACACAATATGATCCGTGGCTCGGTCATGCAAGTGTTTCGCTCACTCAGTTGCACGGCGGTTTTATGACAAACGTGATCCCGGGAGAGGCATTTCTCGAGCTCGATATTAGATTGCTACCGGGACAAACGACCGAATATTGCATTAATCTCGCACAAAAAGTCGCAGAAAGACTTCAGAGTAACGAACCCCGTCTTCAAGTCGATGTGAAAGTAATGATTAAATGCGATGCCAATGCGACACCTGAAGATGATGATTTCGTTGTGCTGGCACAGCAAGTCAGCGAATCGCTTGGAGCAGATCCGACACTGCGGGGGCTACGCTATCGAACGGATGCAGGAAGACTTGTACCTGTTCTCGGGATTCCTTTTGTCATTTGGGGGCCAGGAGATGACAACGAAGCACATCAGATTGACGAAAAAATCGAGATTGCCTCGATCTGTCGGATGGCTGAGAGATATTTGCTTTTGGCAAGAAAATTCGGAGCATAGGAGCGGCAGATGGATCTATCATTATTTGAACGAAGGCGTTACACGCAGGGGGAGACTCCGATTGAGTATCTTGCGAACCTTACCGATCTACTTGGCGGTCCCGAAATCTATCTCAAGCACGACGATCTTCTCGGGTTGGCAGGAGGCGGTAATAAAACGAGAAAACTGGAATTTCTTGTAGCGGACGCGCTACGCCAAGGTGCAGACACACTCATTACGTGCGGTGCGATTCAGTCGAACCACTGCCGATTGACCCTCGCAGCCGCAAAAAAAGAGGGCTTGCATGCCATGCTCGTTCTTTCAGAGATTATCCCGGGCAGCTACCGAGAAGACGCTGTGGGCAATAATTTTCTTTATCGGCTGATGAACCCCTTGGAGATTCATGTCGTTTCCGGGACTTGTGATTTGAACATTGCCATGCTAGAGCATGCTGAAATACTCCGCGCCAAAGATTACAAGCCCTACATCATCCCGATGGGTGGCTCGAACGCCATCGGCTGCCTCGGATACATCGCATGCGCCAAGGAGATTATAGTGCAGTCGGAAAAACTCGGCATTGATTTCACACATGTCGTGACACCCACTGGAAGCTGCGGGACGCACACAGGACTTTTAATGGGGCTTCGCGGTTCAGGCGTCAAAACACCGGTCATCGGCATGAGCGTCAACAATCCGAGCGACAAGCATATACGGCGCATTGAAAAGCTGATACAACATGTGAACGGAGAGCTTTTTTCGAAAAGGAAAATCCCCATCACAGATGACGACATCATCGTCTTCGATGAATACATCGGGTCCGGCTATTCGCTGCCCTCTGAAGGACTGAAAGAAGCCGTTCAACTACTTGCACGATACGAAGCGATCTTGCTCGACCCGGTATATACAGGAAAGGCGATGGCAGGGCTGGTCGATCTCATACGGAAAGGTCATTTCAAGAAAACGGACAAAGTGCTTTTCCTGCATACTGGTGGTTCGCCAGCACTGTACCATTATCCAGATTATACGCTGTAGCGATAAGAATATTTTACTCAGACGTCATTATCGGTAGTCGGCGGCTTTGGAGTGCTCTTCATTCGAGTGATAAGAGTATTTTGATTCCGGCGTCATCGCAGGCGCTAAAATCGCTACGTAAAGCGCACGCTGTAGCGACGAGGTTTGTTCGCTACCGACGCTATACCGTGACGCGGCGCATTCGTTGTAGCGGTCGAAACATCCAAACCAAGAAAAACAACCCCGCTACGATCTTCTAAAAGTTGTAGCGGGGCTGTCTATGTTTTAAATCAAGTGTTTATCTGCCTATTTGACGTCGCATCACTTCAGCAATCCTAAGCATCCGCGATGCGACGCAGACTGGTTAATCAACCTATTTGATGTCGTGACCTGTCAGCTCCTGACGGAATTCCGTAGCCTCTTCACCTGTCAGCTCAGTCGGATCGTAGAGCATGGGGACTGCAGCGTACAGGGCGGCATTGACGACGAGATCCTGTTTCCAGGTGATTTCGTTCGGTGCGTGAGCCTGTGACTCGGCGCCGGGGCCAAAGCCGACACAGGGGATACCGTAGCGACCCTGGATCGAGACGCCGTTCGTGGAGAAGGTCCACTTGTCTGTCAGCGGACGACCGGCACGCTTCGACTTCGCAACATCGTCAGCGTAGAGACGCTCTTCACCGAACAGTGCGTGGTGTGCATCAACGAGCGCTTTGACGTGCGGTGCTGTTTCCTTATTAATCCAAGTTGGGAAGAAGCACTCCGTCTCGTAAACTTCGCCTGTCCACGACGGACGGTCATACCAGTACATGCTGACTTTGACGTCATCGCCATACTTCTTGACGGCGGGGAGATCCTCAATCTCTTTCAGGCACGTTTTATATGTTTCGCCTGCGGTCATTCTGCGGTCAATCGAGATGGCGCACGAGTCGGCGACAGCACAGCGCGAAGGTGATGTGTAGAAAATCTGGGAAACCGTACATGTTCCACGACCCAAGAACCTTGCGTCCTCGTAGTGTTCGGGATTGTACTTAGGATCGAGCATTTTGACGAGACCCTTGATCTCCACGGAGTCGTCTGCAGGATTCTCATTCAGTGCGCGAACGTCCTGCAGGATATCAGCCATCTTGTAAATGGCGTTGTCGCCGCGCTCAGGGGCTGAACCGTGGCTTGAGACACCCTTGACATCGACACGGATCTCCATACGTCCGCGATGTCCGCGGTAGATGCCGCCGTCCGTCGGCTCCGTCGAGATAACAAACGCGATCTTTTCTTTCGCCTTTTCGACCGAGGAGAAGTATTTGTTCGCGATATACTGCCAGCACATGCCGTCACAGTCTTCTTCCTGTACTGTGCCAACAACCATGATTTTGTATCCTTCGGGGATGAGTCCGAGATCTTTCATGATCTTACCGCCGTAAGCGGCCGATGCCATTCCGCCCTCTTGGTCCGAAGCACCGCGACCGTAGATAATGGTGTCCGTCTCATAGCCCTCATAAGGGTCATGAGTCCAGTTGTTGATATTGCCGATACCGACCGTATCAACGTGAGAGTCGATTGCGATAATTTTATCGCCATCGCCCAACCAGCCGATTACGTTCCCGAGACCGTCGATCTCAACATTCTCGTAGCCGAGCTTGATGAGCTCTTCTTCGATACGTTTAATGACGCCTTCTTCATCGCATGACTCTGAGGGGATCCTAATCATATCCCTCAAGAACTTCACCATGTCGTCCTTGTAGCCTTCTGCTGCCTTCTTAATCGCATCAAAATCCATTGCTTTTCCTCCGTGCTTTCGTTTTTAATTTTGATATTAAGTTTTGGTTAAGGAATCTTCATTCAGACTTTATTTGATTATACTACATATAAAAAATGGCTTCTAGGGACGATATATTGACGACTGCACAAACTTTTTGCAGGTTGGCCGAACGGTTTACTGGTCCACTCCACCAAGTCGATCTTGTGCATCTATATATCATTAATAATTTATCGCTTACCCCGATCAGTTTGCTTGTGAATCTACCTCGCCGAATTCGAATGTTTCTTTGCAATCTCTTACCCAAGTTGATTGCCTGTGGCTTCTATGCTCCACAATCTATCGGTGACGAGTGCTCGCTCGCGGATCCTATGCCTTGTCGGTTCGAGGAGCCCCTCAAAAAACGCCGCTGTGCTATGACCCTCTTGTGAACCCGCCTCAGAAATCGCCGTTTGACTACGAGCGTTTCGCGAACTTTCCTCAATAATCGACAAATTGACTGCTGTCGTACTCGGAGGACAAAGACTTCTTTCCTTTTACCCTTCGCTCTTCATTAGACTTCTTGCATGGGCGGTTATATCGAAAAATATCTTTGTGGGAAAGCCGCACTCGACTATTGGGACGTGCCGGCAATCCGAGGCAAAATCGAGCCTCCCGACATGATCTTCCCCGAAGAATATGTCATCTTCACAGATAAACCCCTCTACCGCCCCGATCGAGCCATAATACACACCTGTAGCATCCTCGGTGCAGAGAAATATGTAGACGGACGTGCGTGTACCCTCCCCTTAGTCTTCCTGCAAGTCGCTCTAGAGTACAGCATCCACGAGTTAATCTATCTCGGTCTTCAAATCTGCTCCTATCGCGAAGGCGACCGCCCTCGATGCACCGTCG
>JAAZKT010000122.1 GCA_012799695.1 Clostridiaceae bacterium | reverse complement strand
CATGAACACACCCGTTGTCGTGGCTGCTAAGACGGTCAGCAACGATGTGGCGCAGGGGCGCATTAAACTCACGAAACAAGGTACAAATAACACACCGGTTCAAGGAGCCGTTTTCGAAGTGAGGAACGCGGCGAACGCGCTTGTCGCCACACTCACAACAGACGCACTTGGAAAAGCGGAGACAGGGTTTCTGCCTTTAGGTACGTACACCGTAACGGAAACGTATGTTCCGGCGCCTTACATTCTCGATTCGACTCCGATTACCATGACTTTGACGTACAAGGATATGCACACGCCCGTTGTCGTGACGGCTAAGACGGTGAGCAACGATGCCGCACGAGGACGCTTGGAGATTGTCAAGCAAGGCACTAACAATACGCTGGTCCAAGGTGCTATCTTCGAAGTAAGGAACGCGGCAAACGCGCTAGTCGCCACACTCACAACGGACGCGCAAGGGAAGGCGCAGACAGGGCTTCTGCCCCTAGGGACATACACCGTGACGGAGACGTTTGTTCCGGCGCCATATATTCTCGATTCGACGCCGATCACCATGACCTTGACGTACAAGGATATGCACACGCCCGTTGTCGTTGAAGCTAGGACGATCAGCAACGATGTAGCCGAAGGTCGCATCAAGATCGTCAAGAAAGATTCGATCAGTCAGGAAGTGCTTGCCGGCGCAATCTTCGAGATTCGCGACGATAGCGACACAGTTGTTGACACGATCACGACCGATGCTAACGGCGTGGCAATCTCTAAGATCCTGCCGTTAGGCGACTATACGGTGAAAGAGTTAAAACCACCCGCCGACTTTGTTCCCAACGATACGGTCTACAATGTAACGGTTGCATATAAAGACGCAAACACGCCTGTTGTCGAAGTTGAGATGACGATCGAAAACGAGCCGATCCGCGGAAAGATTCGCGTCATCAAGTTGGCGCAAGGCGAAGCGACCCCCATTGAAGGCGCAACATTTGAGCTGTTCAATCCGGATGACACACCCGCCGTTGACCTTTATGGCAATCTAGTCGGGACATTGACGACAGACAGCGACGGCATGGCGCTCACACCCTACCTGCGCACCGGCACGTATATCCTTCGCGAGACGGGCGCACCCGAAGAGTTTTACATCAGTGATGACGACTTCGAGGTCAAGATCGTCTGTCATGATGAAGAAGTAACTCAGTACGTGCGAAACGAGCGCATCATGCTGAGACTTCGGATCATCAAGAGTGATTCAACGACCGACGAACTGCTCCACGGCGCAGAGTTCCAAATTTATGATTCGGTTGGAGACCTTGTGACCTTCACTGTCATTGTTGACGGACGTCCGGTCACCGTAGATCGCCTCGTCACAAATGATGACGGCATCGCCATCTCAGCGAGCGGACTGCCGATCGGCACCTACACTTTGAGAGAAGTCAAAGCTCCGGACGGATATGCCTCTATCGGTGACATCACGTTCGAGATCACGAGAGATACCGACTATGTGGAAATCCCTCTTGTCGGCAAGACGCTTGATGTAAGGATCGGTAACGCCCCGACCGTGATTGAACTCTCTAAGAAGAAAATCACAGGTGACGGAGAGTTGCCCGGCGCTCACTTACAAGTGATTGAAAAAGAGAGCGGCGCGGTTGTGGAAGAGTGGGTATCGACCGACACACCGCACGTCATCCTGAAACTGAAAGTTGGCGTGACGTACATCCTTCGCGAGACGCTGTCCCCTGCAGGATACACCATAGCGACCGATATTGAGTTCACGGTTCTTGATACCGGCGAGGTGCAGCCTGTCGTGATGCGCAACAAGCTCACGCGTGTTGAAATTCATAAGCAAGACAAAGAGACAGGCGAAGCCCTTGAAGGCGTTGAGTTCCAGATTCAAGACAAGGGCGGGAACGCCCAACGATTCGTTTACGACTCAGCGTTGAACGCCTACGTATGGGAAGAATTTGCCCATGCGGGCAATTCATCCATACTGACTACAAACGCTGCCGGTACGATCCTGATCTATGGACTCCCTATCGGCGAGTACGAGTTTTCTGAAACAAAAGAATCGCCCGGCTATAAGCGTCTGCGCAACCCCATCGCGTTCACAGTGAAGGACAACTCCGACGTCACGTCTCCCGTTGTCATTGACCTTGAAAACGAGATGAACGAGGTCACGCTTGAGAAGACCGACCTTGTGACGGGCAACCCTGTTGTGGGCGCGGTCATCCAAATCTTCGATGAAGCGGGCGACCTAGTACGTGAAGTCACGACCGATGAGAACGGACAAGTCCTGATTAAAGGACTCCCCGCCGGCACGTACACATTCCGCGAAGTCCTTGCACCCGAAGGCTACATCCTGAACGAAGAGACATTCACGTTCACCATCGATGAACTGGGTAACGTCACCGGCGTCACTGAGTTTACGAACGAGCCGACCTCGCTTGCCATCGTGAAAGAAGATAGGGAGAACGGGCAACGGCTTGAAGGAGCAACGTTCGAGCTCTATCGCTTGCGTGACGGCGAAGAGCCTGTGTTGATGCGTTTCCGCCTAGAAGATGGCGTGTACATCGCTGATGCGACGGGCGATCTTACGTCCGTTGTTTCGAACGCCGAGGGTACAATCACCATCTTGCGACTCCCCTACGGCGACTACCGCCTTGTGGAGACAAAAGCTCCAATGGGCTATGACTTGAACGAGAAAGTAACGGACGTGACGCTGTCGGATGACGGCGAGACATTAACCGTGACGCTTTTGAACGAAGCGTCAGTTCCACCGGTGGAAACGGGCGAGAACTTTCCTCTCCATGCCATGCCATTCTTCATGCTCACGGTCATCTGTCTTTCGATTGTCCTATATCTAGGTAGGAGGTGGAAAACGCTGAGCTGACACGCTAAACAAAAAACGCCATCGGATGTCTCATCCGGATGTCCCATAGGGATGGCAGAATAATGACGTCTCCAGTGACATGCGTTTATGGATGCTCCTAGAAGAAGGCGAACCGTAGAAAAGAATACCGGGCGGAAACTAGTTATGAATATAAAAAGATGACAGACGAAGAACAGCAGTACATAGCTGAATTGCTTCGTGCCGATCTTGAGAAAATACTGTTCGAGATGATTGATCAGACGAAAGAATAAGTCAGACCCTTTGCCTTGAAGAGCTCACACCGGATGTTGCAAGCCCTTTTCAGCATCAGTCGTCGGCTATCTTAATAAGCACATCGAAGAGACGGTCTTTGGGGACACATATCACCTTTTGCTCCGTATTGTTTTTGTAGAAGATCCTGAAACTGACCGACTTCAGCTCATCGTATTTCTGTCCCATCATGGCTCCGAGCAACCACCCGCGGTCGCCAGCGACCATGTAGCCGAATCCGGCACGTTCAAGGGAGTCATCCTTTGTTACGATGTTGACATCCGTGATTTCCACCCTCCTGACGCCATGCTTTTCCATTTTTATTTCCGCAGACAGATGAGAGATGAATTTGTATATTTTGGCAAAGATGAAAAGCCCCGCCATCAATGCGAGTATGATCAGACCGTACTTGAAAAAGTTTCCAATAGCTTTCTCAATATCAACAGCGGATACCACTACGTACATTTGAAAGTGCAACATATCCATTGAACCCTTTCGTGCGTGTCGTCACTTGAAAATAGTTATCCCTTTATTATTATAACGTCTTTGATCCAATTAAATATGAAAGTCCTTCGTTTTAATATCAGAAACATGGAATAGCAGCCTTCCGGAGTTATAAGAACATAAAAACCTAAAACCCCGTCATGCGTGGTTTTGGAATAAGTGAGGCGGAGAAGGAATATTTGAATACAATGAGTTTTTTTATATAGCAAGGGCAAGATAGCGTATTTGGTGAGATGATCTGTACAAACTATCGGATGAATTGAACCAGATAGAATGGCAAGTAAAGCAAATCGCCGCTCTTCTTCAAATCTTTGGTATGGACGACATACTTTGAATTAATCCTGTCTGAATGCTTTTTTGAAAATTCATCTATCGACCTGTGTACTCGATATTTCGATGATTTTACTTCAAGGGGGCTGACTTTATGACCCTCTGCTAATAGGAAGTCAACTTCGAAAATCCTCTTCTGAATTTCATCATAATAAGTGTTATAAAACAACTTGATCCCATTGCAAGTTAACGTTTGAGCAACAATGTTTTCATAAAACAAACCCAGATTTTTTGGCAACGTATCACTTAATAACTTCTCATAAATGATGTTGTCCGTAAAATCTTTGTCTTTAAACATGAGCGTTACCATGAGTCCCGTGTCCGCCATAAAAAGCCTGAATTGCCCCGTGTTCAAACTTGTTGTCATCACGATGGCCGGATCATTCACATGATAGGAAATGAGAACTGTTTTAGAGGATACAAGCTCAGAGATTTCGTTCGATATTGCCGATGCTCTATGGTTTTTCAGCACGCTGGAGACTTGGTATCTTGAAGAATCTCTGCTCAACTCTGAAGGAATTGCAGCAAAAAGCATGGATATCTTTCCACTTGGATCAATTTTGTAAAAGTCAGCCTCGTAGAGATTGAGAATATCTCGCTTTACCTCGTCCACATACTTGAAGTTATTAGTTTCCAGATATGCGTTCACAGCTTGCGGCATGCCTCCGACAAGCATATACAGTCTGAACTTTCTCATCAACTCTCTGTTTTGTCTCTGCCCTAATGAAATTTTCTCGCTAAATATTTTTCTTAGAAGCTCATTAGTAGTATGATCGCCCGTTGCCCAAAGAAATTCTTCAAAATCCATGGGAAACATTTCGATCTTTCTTTCCTCACTGGGTATCAGGATATTTTGTACATTTTTCTTTATCGAGATAAGGGAGCCTGTTTCGATATAGTCGTATCTCCCGTCTTGTACAAGTTTTTTAATTGCTTGGCGAGCTTGAGGACATAATTGAACTTCATCAAATATAATTAACGAACGTCTCTCATGTAAATCGGCTTTGAATTGCAATTGCAGTTGCAAAAACAAATAATCCAAATCACTGATGTCATGAAATAATTCTTTCACTCCGGTCGTGGCAAATGCAAAGTCGATCAAGATGTGCGACTGATATTCATTTTTGGCGAACTCTTCGACGATCGTTGTCTTCCCGACACGCCTTGCTCCTTCGATCAACAAGGCTGTTTTTCCGTTTGAAGTTGCCTTCCATTCCAGTAGCTTGTCGTATACTTTCCTTCTAAACATTTGCCTCTCCTCGCAGACGCTCTGAAATCTTTATGTACACCATACTACAAATACGCATTCTAAAACAAGCAATTTTCTTCAAATACGCACTTTAGAACAAGCGTTTTCTTGCAAATACGCATTCTATCGCCATAATATGGTTGAATAGTGACTTTGTTATCGTTTTGCTTGTCAACAAAACATTTCCCATAGAAATAGCTTTTACAGGTTTTCATGCTACTTTCAATGATATGGCTGATGTATTAAAGAAATTTATTAACGCAGATGTTCTTGTATTGGCAACACTTGTTTATTTTTACGGTATCTGTGCACAGATGAAAACGTTTATCGATAGAACTTATCCGATATGGCAACACCTTGGGGAAAAAGAAGTATATTACATAGTTTCTGCAGGACTTGATGAAAATATCATAAAACGTTCCTTGGGTGATTTAGATGGATTTGTCGAACACTTTGATAAGTATGAGATTATGGGGCGTATTTACGCGACGGATGTAATGGATGCAGGAAAAGTATTTGGAACCCCCGTGATGGATATGACATATCAAATGAGATATAACGTATAAGAGACAAATTTAGATTTGTCGCAACAGGGATTGCTAGCGCTCCTGATGTCAAACAAATGCTAAACAAATAAAACCTTGATTTCACAATTTCTAACTTGCTCTCGACAGGCTATTGTCTAAACATTGTACAACTATCGGATAGTTTTGTGCCATGCAAAAAATGCACAACCAATGGACGGGGCTTTAGAACTATCCTATCCATTGGCAATATGCAGTGCGCGTTGAAGTTCATAGATTTGAGTTTTACGGTTCAAGCTCGACTAGTCCTTCTACCAAAAGATCTGGCTTGTGTACGATACTCCCATCGGAGGCGAACGTGTACATATCTCCCACAAGCTCACAGTACGTCTCAATGCCCTTTGGATTATCGAAACTCATATCAGCTAAGTTGCCTTCACCCGATCCAATATAGAAACACGAAAGACCGGCTTCCACAACGACGTTTATTTGATCGAGAGTAAGCTGAGCGTGATATTTTTCCTCTATACCACGATCTGGCCATTGAATGCGAGCCCAACGCCTCCAAGATGTTGTATTGAGACGATCACTCAACCTCTCGACTATGCAATCGTCTTCTCCAAAGCGATGAAAGCAGGGAATCACTACGTCGTAGACCATTTCCGGCGATTCTTTGTGTAGTGAAAGCTTCAGCGCTAACGCAGAGCCGATCCGAGGGTGATAACCCGCCGGACGATGCATATCAGCTGCACATTCACCCGTTGAGATACCTTGATTGGTTTCGCTACCTATGCTGTTTTTTGTATCCTCAACTTTTTCCGAAGGCAATGTTCTCGTTGGTTCAATTTCAAAGACTCCCTGCTGATTCTGTTTGCTAAAGTTATAGATGGTGAAGGTACCCACTAACAAAATACAAGCAGCAGCTACTGCACCAATCTTGATCCACGGCACAGATATCTTTTTTCTCCGATAACACATAGCTTCCTCGACATATTTGATGTCAATGACATCCATTGCGTCTGAAAAAACTTCTGCATTCATACTAATACCTCCTTTTGAATTAAAAATTCTCTCAAATTACGACGGATACGAGTGAGGCGGACAGAGACAGCTTTTTCTGAAAGTCCCATCTGGTTTGCTATATTCTTATAAGAGTCAGAAAACCAATAGCGGCGCAAAAAAATCACGCGGTTTTCAGTCGTCTGCATGCCCAAGAATTCCTCAATCATTTTTGCCAGCTCTCGTGCATCAATTTCACTCTCCGTTGTATTTGGTGTTGCGAGAAACAACTCGATTTCATGAATCGAAACGGTATAGGCGCTATCTCGTTTTATCGCCCTATTTTTCCAGTATTTCTTTAATGAAAGATTTCTGACAATCTTCAATACAAACGACAACAACGGATCCGGCTTTGCAGGCGGAATCGCATTCCAGACACCCAAATACGCATCGTTCACGCATTCTTCCGCATCCTGTCTGTTGCCCAGAATATTGTACGAGAGCTTTAAACAAGCATTTCCGTATTTTGTCTCCAGTTCTCGTATAGCTTGTTCTGAACGTTCAAAGAACAGTTTGATGATTTCTCCATCCTGAATCGACATCCGTTGTGCTTTCTCCATTTTTGCCTTCAATGTTATACCTACGGTTTTGCTCGAGAATACTACATTAGATTGAAATAATTCATAAAAAACACAACTGAGCTTTTTCCACTTTTCCCCGCACTTTTCGGATTATTTCTGTAAGCTTAAAGAATATCTTTCGCCCCTTCATAGAAGGGGGCTGTTTTTTCGTAATTTGGGTGCAATTTGTGGTGTAGAAGGAGGGCTCTGCTCCAACTTATTTTCGTAGTAGTAGTACTGTCAATTTCAGCGTCACTATGTAGGCATGATATTTTGTATGCTCTTTGAGAATATCCACACAACGAATTCATAGACTATTTTGCCGAAAAACGGGTATTCCAAAAAAATGATTTCCTAAATATACTAATAATTACTCAAATTAATCTGTACATCTCCTTTATCGGGATCAATCGCTTGGAAAGTGAACCGGTGGCGGAGTTGCAATCGATATTCACCGCGAAGAAGCGGTGTGACCATTGCTTCTTAGAAAGGTGGAGCTGCCATGAAAAATAAGAAAGAGTTATTTTTGCTATTGTTTGTAGCAGTATTGATGCTAAGTGCGCTTGCCCAAACCGTGCTGGCCGAAAAACTCGGCGATGAGTGTGTCATTGAGGTTCCTTATAAAGCCCCTGACGAGATCAAGCATCTGAAAGCTGTTACTGTTAGCTACACGCTGTCGCCCGGACTTACTTTTGTTTCTGCTTCCAGTGATGGACAATTGCTTATAATGCCTAGTACGACTCCGGGTTACATCATGGCTATTGCTCCGGGTCTGGAAGGAGCCGATCATCTGTCAGGCGTCACTCAAGGCATGTTGATGATCAGGGTCAAGATTCAGAATAATGCCACCAACAGAGAAACAGTCAACGTGACCTACGTTGAGGGTGGTTCGTTTGAAGGCGATGGATGGCAAGGCAGTGTGGGCACACCCAAGGAACACGTGATCTCAGTAGATGTGTCCATGCGTGGCGAGTCGGGAGACCCAAAAGTCACCGAGGACACTACCAACGCCGAGACTGATCTGGACCAGACTTTGCCGAAAACGGGAGAAAGTAGCGGATACTATCCATGGCTGTCATTGTTGCTCGTATCCGTAGGTGGATTAATCTTCCTCGCTCAAAGGAAAAGAATATCGCAACAGAGAGATTAGATCAGATCTGTACTGCATCATAATCAAATTGCAAGAGGAGCTGTAACCTTTCGGCTCCTCTACTCAACTGGATGCACTCGTATTAATTGTGATTATACCCTT
>JAAZKT010000119.1 GCA_012799695.1 Clostridiaceae bacterium | reverse complement strand
TGATAGACAATGTTGTTGGATGCCGAAAAAGCCGCGAATCCGACTTTTTCTTTCACGGGCATCTTCGGGGTCATCGCCGTGTAATGTTTCACACTCATACGTTTTCTTTCTCCTCGTCATTCCCGATTGGCTGAAGAGCCTTCCCTGTGCAGTGTCTCACGCTCATACGTTTCCTTCTTCTGCTTCAGCGATCTCCATGAGGCGTTCTCTCAGAAGCCTCTTGAACTTATCCGGTTCGTCGCCCATCGGGTTGTGCCCGGAAAGCTCGAACCAAATGAGTTCCTTCCTTGGCGCCTCGATCGCGTCGAACCAATCCTGAACAAGCTCCGCCGGCGTGTTCATGTCATGTCTGCCGTTAAAAATAAAAAACGGCACGGCGAATGTCGTGTGCGTTTCAGGGAATTTGACACATGCGACCTCGTGCCACATGGCGGAAAGAACTCTTTTGTAACCTTTGACATACCCGTAAAGGTCTAGGAGGGAATACTCTCCGGACTTAATGATCGGAATGACCATCGCGCGCGCATAACTCCGCTTCTTATCGCTCTGCGAGTAACCGCCGTACTTCATCATGACGCGCCGTTGCGCCATCAACCCGTTGAAGCCGCCGCGGTATTCTCCCATTACGGGCGCCCCGACTTCCAAGAGTTTGTCGACCGACTTCTGATCGCCCGCTTCGCGCGCCGCGTTGAGGGCGAACTCGTAGCTGATCTTCTCGTTCAGCTCGCCGTCGACGACTTGACCGAAGCCGACGGTCGCCGCGATGCGCTCCGGATAATCGCGCGCGAGCATCGTCAGTAGCTGGCTGCCCCAGCTGCCGCCGATCACGAAGATTTTATTCTTGTGGAAACGTTCGCACAGCCACCGAACGAGATCAGCCGCGTCCTTTGTCACCTGTGCGGCGGTCAGCGTCTCCCTCTTCACACCGTAATAGGACCCGCCCGTTCCTCTCTGATCCCACGTCGCGATGGTAAACGTGTCTAGAAGATCGATGTGATCCGTAAAGATTGTGTGGCGGTTGCAGACGCCCGGACCACCGTGCAGAAACAACAAAACCGGCTTCTTCTCGTCATTCGTTACAACATGAATTCTCTGCCTGACGCCGTTTAGATTGATCTTCGTCTTGATGTCAATCACGGACTACTCCCCTCAAACGCTTCACGAGTCGACCGGTTCTTTTTCCGAACCAAATTATATGAATCAGTATACACAATTTTGATAGCAATAAAGGATAATATGTATAAGGAGGTCATACCATGATCGTTCACATTACGCCCATAAAGAGCGGGGCTGATATGGATGCCAAGGCTTCTGTTCGGAGAATACGCATATGATCGTACATTGCATGAAAAAAAGCACATGGGATGAAAGAAAACATCGGAAAGAATGGGGAAATCGCGATCTGGAGGATTGCGGGTTTGTACACTGCTGTACGGTTAACTACCTCTGGAGAGTCATGCCCAACTTTCTGTCGATTGACGAACCGCTCGTGCTGGTTTGCTTGGATGAATCGAAAATGCTCTCGGAAGTCAAATACGAGGATGGCGATAATGTCGGACGATTCTACCCGCATGTGTACGGTCTGATTAACAACAGTGCCGTGCTCGAAGTTCTCCCTTTTTTGAAAGACGAAGACGGGAACTGGTTGAAGAATGATGAATTCTTGGACTATCCGGATGAGTAACGATAGCGAAAAGCGCGTTGCATCAAGGGGGCAATAATCATCTCTTTGTTACCTACAACGCAGGAGCTTTGTCGTCAAAGCGGATACCGTGATCACAAACACACGAAGTCAGCATGTACTGGCAAAGGCCGGCTTTAAACTCATTCTTCTAAGAAGGCTACTTTCGACACTACCAATGCCGGGGAAGCGGACTAGTTAAGTCTAAGAAAGCAGGAGTAAACTTTCAAATCCATGAAATAGTTGGTCCCTGCGAAGATTTTTGGTTAAAGCACTTGCAATTGACCCGTTTTCTGATATGCTAGAGGCAACAGGACTCCCCGCACCTCTCATCGAAGTGTCCCAGGGGAGACATTTTTTTTGGGAAGCTATGTTTGGAAGTTAAGAAAGCAACTAGTTTTGAAGAACAGATCAAACGAATTAGGGAATACGGATTTATCGTTTCCGACCTTTCGTCTTGCCTAGATTTCTTACAACATGCGAACTATTACAGATTATCTGCTTACTTCGCACCTTTTCAGAAGAGCAACAAACAAGTTGACCCGATGCCTTTCGAGCGCATAATCGCCATATATGAATTTGACTCTTTGCTTAGAACATGGCTTTATGAGCAAATTGAAGAGATAGAATTTTATTTACGTACGCAACTTGCGTATTATACAGCTCACGAGTACACGCCGCTTGCTTATCTAGATGAAAAGATGTTTTCTGATCGTCATGATCACGGTACTTTTCTGTCAAAAATAGAAAACTGCATTTATGAAAATCGAAGAACATTGGTGGTGAGACACCATAAGCAAAGATATGCGTCTCAATTTCCCATCTGGGTGATAATTGAATTCTTTTCAACTAGCATGCTCTCGTTCTTTTATGCAGATTTAAAAAGAATAGACAAAAAAAGTCTTGCCAAGAATTCTTTCCAAACTGGTGATAGGCAGTTAGAATCTTGGCTGCGCGCTTTTTCGGAACTGCGAAATAAATGTGCTCATTACACGCGATTCTATTATTGGACTTTCACCTCTATTCCTAGAAACAGCACAGAGATTCCTTATACCATGGACGCAACGCTTTTTAGTCAATTATTAATCTTAAAGGCACTTTCTCAAAACAAACGCAAGTGGGCAATATCTTTTGAGAAACTACGAGAATTGCTTGATCAGTATGACACCACGATTGAACTGAATCATATTGGCTTCCCACCAAACTGGGGTGAGTTGCTTTGTTGAGCACATTGCTCTGGAACGGGCAAGACAGTGCGATCATCAGCGTGATCGTCGGTCTCTATCGTGCCACATCCGGTGAACACTCAAATCAAAAACGTACGATGTCAGCATGTACTCGAAAAAGCCAATTATAAAATCATTCATCAATAAGTCATCTTTCTTTACTGACAATGCCGGGGAAGCGACTAGTTAAAATCGGAAAAACAAACGAAACTTCTCGTCAATGAGAGGACCTGCCCCAAGATTGAGCCAAGGAGCAACAGCGAAATCGGGATCGCCAAAACTAAAGCTCAAACATGACATTTCTAAACCTATCTGCTCGTATGTATCGTATGCAAGAAAAAATGCAATAAAATCGAAGCTAAGCTCGTCGATGTCGTGCAAGTGATGATAGGATAAATGTATCTTCTCCAGGAAACGAAAGTAAATCTGAGGAGATCGTTTTCGTTAATGGGGAAATGGCCGGAGTGCCGGCAAGAGAGCTAGTGCAATTCTTTAGCTTGCTTCTCTAGCTGGTCATTAGTTTATTTGCAGGCAATTACATTGCCATTGATATCAGTTGATGAGGCTATACAAATGAATAATATCCCTACACTTATTGTCGGTGGGACCTACACCAACAACGACATCATTAGTGCTTTCAAGTGTGGAAATATGGGAGGAATGCGTAGGTCTCATGCCACAAATTCTCTCGTGCTCGTATGCGACCATACAAAGGATCTATACGACGACAAATGGATCGGTAATACGTTGCACTATACAGGCATGGGGAAAAGGGGTGACCAAAGACTAAGCAACCAAAACAAGACGTTAGCAGAATCAGCTGAATCTGGAATTGGAGTCCATCTATTCGAAGTTTTTGAACCTCGAGAATACGTTTATCGAGGTGAAGTCTATTTAGCATCTGAGCCATATCGAGATATTCAAAAAGATGAAGATGGTAATAAAAGATCCGTTTTGGTTTTTCCTATAGCCTTACGACACGAAGAAATACCTATCGGGGCTTATCTAATTAATGATCTGCTCAACGACAAGGAATATAAAGCAGAGAACACGCCTGATCATATTGTTCTTCAGAGAGCTATAGAAAATCAAAGCGACATCGTGTCACAAAGAGAGGCAGTGAGCACTATATACATACGCGACGCCTATGTTTCCGAACACGCAAAAAGAAGAGCAAACGGGTACTGTCAACTATGTGAACAACCAGCGCCCTTTTTGAATAAAGAAGGGAAACCATATTTGGAAGCTCATCACGTCATTTGGCTCTCTCAAGATGGTCCCGACACCATTAACAATACCGTTGCACTATGCCCCAATTGTCACAGAAAGATGCATGTATTGAATGAGGAGGAGGACAAGCAATACTTGCTTAACAAAATAAACAATGAAACCAACGACTAAAGTTTGTGCCGCAGTAATTATAGAGCTAGGTAAAGTTCTGCTCACTAGACGTGCCGCGTCAGAGGAGATGGGTGGAAGCTGGGAATTCCCTGGTGGAAAGATTGAAGCAGATGAAACTCCCGAAGAGTGCGTGGTGCGAGAAATAAGAGAAGAACTGGCAATTGATATTGAAGCAGACTCGTTCTGCACAAATGTTCAATGTGAATATGAAGATTTTCATCTCGATATGGATGTTTACTTCTGCCGGATAGTAAACGGGACAATTGACGTTTCTGTCCATGACAAATATGTATGGGCGGAGATTGACAGACTTTTGAATTTTGACCTCCTGCCAGCCGACATTATGGTTGCAAAAGAACTCTTTTAAAGAAACGGGGCATTCCCCTCCGTTTGGCTGGAAGGCTAGGATCTTTCCGATTTTTGACAAAACAAAGCTAACTGGAACTCTTCATCATAGAAGCGCCCCGGGTCAAAGGCTTTATTGTTTTTTTACCCTCGAGCTCAATGATTACGCATGATCATCACATATAATTGAGGATGTATTCTGGCTGGTCGTAAAAACGTCTGCGAACATCTTTTCGCTGACGTAATAAAAGAACTTCTAATATCGGGGGATTTTAGTTTGCAGAAAAATCATCTAATTTACCTGTTCTAATAAAAAAGCGCGATCTCTTCTGCGGTATCATTTTAGTATATGAAAAGTTACTAGGACCGTTTTTTAGGCGGAAAGGAGCGTTTCCTTTATGAGAAAATACAGAGTCGTCATCATGATCATGGTGTTTATGCTTATTCTTTGCTTTACCGTGTCGTGCTTTCAAATTCGTACAATTAG
>JAAZKT010000082.1 GCA_012799695.1 Clostridiaceae bacterium | reverse complement strand
TTTATGTGCTCTGGTTCTCTGTGGCGGCTCATGACATCACACGTTCTCACAGGCTCTTGAATTGTCGTTTGCGTATAAACAGGAGAGACGCGATACACAGAAAAACTCCCGCCACAAAGAAAATCACAACATTCTCCGAGAACTCCTTCGTAGACTCGAGCACATTGAGACGATAAATTGTGCGACTGATCATGTTGACGGGGTTGTATCGATTGAGCCACGGGAGGTTTTTCTCGATAAAGAGACGTAACGGTGGACCCATCATCCCTGAAGCGGCGCTCAACAGGAGCATGAGTGAGATGCCGAGTGGAACTTTCGCCTTGAGAGGCCACCGGTTCGAAGCGCCGATGAATAGCCCAACCGCTATGCCGAAAAAACCTGCAGCCAGCACGAGGAGTAATGTCCTCCACGGATCCGCGAGATAATCGACCTTCCATACCCATTTCAGATAAAATAGAAGGCATATTGTTTGCAGAGAGCTCATCGCGACACCCGAGACAAGACCCGCGCTTACGTAAGAGAGACGCGAAATAGGCGTGGTCGAGAGGCGAGCGGCGAGTGGCGACAAATTTGCTTGTATGTGGTGAACGATACTGATGCCGGCGAAATATCCATACAACGCAAACATCCCAAGCGACGAACTCAAGGTCACGTACAGCATGCCTTCTTTCTGGTCGCCTCGTTCGACATATTGCTTCGTAAAATCGAGCGAGCGACCGGCGGCATAGACAGAGCCCGCTTTCTTCAATTCAGACCCGATCTCGCGCAGGATCGTTTCGTTCATGCCCTCTCCGCGCACGAGAAGCGTGCAGTCCGCCCGAAAGATGCCGTCGACATCTTTGTCACGCAGCAAATTGAGTGCTTCATCACCTCCTACGTTCTGGACGTCGAGAATATCGATCTGTTGTAACGCACCTGCAAACGGATGCCCCGATTCGACTGCAACCGCGATAGGTTTTTGCCCTGCCTGAAGTCCGGAAAAGGCGACAGCCATGAGTGTGAGCAGCAAGATGGGATAGATGAAACTCCAGAACAAAGAACCTTTGTCCTTGAGGCTCATCTTCACGTTGAGCGCCACATGAGAGAAAAACCGCTTCACGTGCTAGTCCCTCAACGCTTTCCCCGTCAGCTTCAGGAATACATCATTCAATGTCGGGAGCTCACTGTAAAGGGATGTGTAATATATCTCGTGTCTTTTGAGTTCTTCGAGCAGTGTGGAAAGATGCTGGCCGGGAGGCGTTAGCATAATGACGGTTTTACCGTTCTCTTCCGAGACATCAACGACACCGGGGATCTCCGCAATCATTTTCAGCGCGGCATCTGACGGATCAGTAAGAAAGAGGTGAACCGCTTCCGTCGGATCGACGAGGTCGATCAGTTCTTCCAGCGTCCCGGACGCCATGTTGCGCCCTTCGTCCATGATTACAATCCGATCGCACAACTCCTGAGCTTCTTCGAGGTAGTGCGTCGTATAGAGAATCGTTGAGCCATTCCGATTCATCTCCTTGATGCCTTCGAGAATGAAGTTGCGGCTCTGCGCGTCAACAGCGACGGTAGGCTCGTCGAACATAATGAATTCCGGGCGATGGGCAATGCCGCAAGCGATGTTGAGACGGCGCTTTAAGCCGCCCGACAACTTTTTGGCGGCAAACTTCGCATATTTCTCAAGCCCGACGAATGCAATCGCCTCGCGCACCATCTCATCGCGCTTGGCGTTGTTTTGTTCGTACAGACCCGCAAAATAACGGATGTTATCGGTCACCGACAATTCGGCAAAAAAGGAAAGATCCTGTGGAACAAATCCGATCCGCTGTTTTGTATCCATATCGTCGGGAGAAACGCGACGTCCGAAGACCTCGACCTCGCCTTCATCAAAAGAAAGAAGACCCAGAAGACAATTGATGGCGGTCGATTTCCCCGAGCCGTTGGGGCCGAGAAGCCCTACAATTTCGCCCTCATTAATTTCGAAATTAAAACGGTTCAACGCGACTACTTTCTTGTAGCGCTTGACCACTTCTCTCATAGCACAAACTCTCACGGCGTTGCACGACCTCCTGTGATTCATCATCGTAAATGCTATCTCATCATTAGTCTTCTAGGCGAATTATTCAGCACGAAAACTCCCGTCCGGCGAACAATTCCATCGTACGAAAATCCTGTTAATCATCCGGAATGAGAGTGTAATTTATTAATTAATTCACGAGTGGGCAACCCGAGATCAGTTCGCCCGACGTCCTCTTATGTCGTATATCTAATCAACGAACTCACCTTCCGACCGCGATCAATCGCTATCGGATGATACGGGCGGGGTAAACCGCATAGTGTATTCCCTCATCTGATCGAAAAGGTCACAACCCTCAGCGATATAGTTCCGGTATATCATGCATGTTTCTTCGAGCTGTTCTTTTTGCGCTTCAAGCCCCTTGATGGCTTCTTGGAATGCCTTCTCCTCATCGCGACGCTTGGCTCTGTATAGGAACAGCTCTTGTTCGGCACGCACTTGGGCAGAATGGACGATCGCTTCGCCTTCGAGGCGCGCCTCACGGAGAATGTCTTCCGTGCGGTTAAGTTCTTCTTCACGCTCTCTGTAATAATCGAGCTCCGTTTGAAGCTCTTCAAGTTGCGATCCCGGCTCCGCTATGTATTCGCCAGATACAGCAGCTGTGGCACTCATGGCTGCCGGAGGATCCAATTCGGCGTCCTCTTCCGAGGCACTATCGTCCGATTCGATGAGACGACCTTCTCCGTCCGTCTGTTCTTCATCGCTTTTATGTTCGATTTCAGGTATCGGATCTTGTGGACTCCATTTTGCATGAAACGCCTCCAACTTAACAGGATCTCCAGCCGCTGCAAACAGCTCCGCTTTCATTTGTTCGATGGTGCGATATTCCTCAGCTAAAAGCTCTTGAGACACCTCGCGCGCTCGAACCAACAAATCTTTAAATTTGTTATAAACATCCGTCTTGTCATAGCCGAACAACGCCGTCTTGATGTCGAGCTGTTTTACAAAAGGGACCATTTTTTGGTCAAAACGATATTTAACGACTGTTTCCATGAGCATTCTCCTATCTTTGCACGTTGTCGTACAGGAATCGCGTTTCAACTACTCTTAATGATACAACATTGGCGCCACGATGTTCACGTGTCGCATACACATTCTTTTTCCTCACTGTGTTTGCCAAGGCCGCTCCGCGTACTGCCCGCCGTTGCGTTCGTGATCGCCTTTCAGCGATTTCCCCACCGCAACATTTACAGGAGAGCAGGCGGGCGCGCATCAAGCTGTAGGCGTTTTTCTTCTCTGTTTATCTTGTCATTTCGTTTTTTATAGCGCTTCAAGACTGCGTAGGCAGCAATAGTGATAAGTCCCGCAACGGTCATCAGAATGCCCGTCCCAAAACCGACCGGAACGAAACGCGCCGATACGGTGTGTTCTCCCGCACTGAGAGGCACAATGATGAAGCAATCTCGAATCGCCATCGATTCCGTCACTTGGCCGTCAACCTTGAACGTCCATCCGGGATTGATCGTCGTCGGAAGGAAGAGGTAGCCTGTCTCAGGGGCAGTGATCGTCCCGTCAAAAGAACCGGATCCGAAAGAGTCGAGCTTGAGCGGATACGCTGCAAGTCTTTTGCGTGAAACGTTCCACGCTTCTTCGTCAAGCCTGTACACACAAGCGCGAAACTCTCCTTCGACCGCATTTTCCGAACTCATGCTGATTCGAAAATGAAGCTTCGTCCCCGCTTCCAGAAAACCAACATCACCGATCCCGCGTTTGCTACCGCCTAACTGGAAGAACTGATCATCCCCGACAAATCCGTTGCTGTACGTGATACCGACTGAATAATCCTCCCACGTAATATAGTAGACGCCGTCCTCAGGGACATCGTATACAAGAAAAGCCCACTCGTTATTGCCCTTCTCGCGCACGACATGGAACGAATACGGATCGTACGAAGGTTCGACGAAACACCCTTCCAACCCCCACGGTACAAACGAATCTTTGATGAACACATTCGCTTCGCCACCTAGAGCGCGCAGCAGTTGCCCTTGAACGTCGAGATGATCATCCGGAAGCATCTCACTATCGAGATATCCTGCATCGGACGATACAAAAAAGCCGAAGGGTAGCGCATCCTGGTTTTCATACAGTCTCGTCTCTTCTCCCGTCGCGACAAGTGTCCGCGTGCGATCATCGAACACCCTGCCATTTCTAACAATAAGGTGGTTGATCGACAAAATGCTGTCCATAACGATCGTCGATTCTTTATATTGCATGCTGTTGACGCCGTTTGTCGGGTAGCCCAAGTCGGAAAAATAATCGATAGGAGCCTGTGGGTATGGCGAGGCGAAGAGCGAGAGCCCATTCGTTCCGAACAGGAAAGGGTCGTTGACACACGTATCAGGGAGAGTCTCCGCGCGCCACGGTCGACCCTTGTGCTCGCGTTTCAACGCCGCAACGTATTCATAGACCTCCGTCGCATACGGGTTGCTCGTATAGTACTGGCGATCGCCTAGCGGAGCGACTTGCTGGTAGAGCGCGGCGCTCGTAATCGCGTGGAACAACACTTCCAACAACATGAACGCGAACAGGAGAATCAACGCGCGGTGATAACGGATATCCCCGAAACGTATCCGTTTATCGAGGACGGGCAGTTGCTTGCGCCTGATTTGCCTTTGGTGCCACAACCTCTTCCACGCTGAGAGCCTTCGAAGAGACACAGGCGGCTGTTCGTTCAGCAATCCGCTCGCTTTCCGATCATCAGATTTTCTTTCCTCCTGTTTTGCGCGTTTAGACATTCCTAAAGCAATCTTTGCGTGATCGACAAGACCTCGACACCTGCGATATTCTTCTCGGACAAACAATTGATAACTGGTTCCTCGCTGCAGAAGCGATGTGCTCTCCGGCTGCCCGTCGATTCTCTTGTCCCAAAGATCTACACGACGGAAGGGCTTTCGGATGTCGGCAACAATCATCAAATAGCCGACGGAA
>JAAZKT010000014.1 GCA_012799695.1 Clostridiaceae bacterium | reverse complement strand
GAAGCAGGCGGCACTCATCCTCAATGTTCTCCGCGGAGAAAATGGCGCTGACTAAAGCGACACCGTCGACCCCGGTACCGGACAGTTGGGAGATGTTCGCCTTGCTTATACCGCCGATGGCGACGACCGGCACATCGACAGCCGTGCAAATCTCACTCAATGTTTTTTTCGAAAGGATGTTTACATCCAGTTTGGTGGATGTGGAGAACATCGAGCCAACGCCGAGGTAATCGGCACCGTTTCGAACGGCTTCAAGAGCTTCTTCAGGAGAGCTAACGGAGACGCCGATGATCATGTCGTTGCCGACTTTTTCTCGAACTTGAGCAACGGGCATATCCTCCTGACCGACGTGAATGCCGTCCGCTTTGCTTTGGATGGCGATATCAACGTGGTCATTAATGATGAACGAAACGTCGTATCGCTTGCAAAGAGCGGCGATTTCCAGAGCTTCCGCCAAGAAATCTTCGTCGTTCAATTCTTTTTCGCGGAGTTGAATACAGTTCGCCCCGCCTTTCAAAGCCGACTCCACCTGCTCGTAGAGGCTTTGCTCTCCGACCCAAGCTCTGTCCGTCACGGCGTAAAGGAGCATCGTTTTCTTATCGCACTTCATGCTTCGCTCCTTTCTTCAGGTCTCCCGGCGTCATGTTGTAGATGGCGTCGACGGTGTAGTTGCTGTACGAGGCGTTGCCCTCTTTCTCCGAGAGTCTTGCATGGGCGATTTCGCCTGCAAGTCCCATCGTCGCGACAGCGGCCGCCGTCGCTTCCGGAGGCCGATCGGGGTTTGCCGCCACAAAAGCCGTGACCAGCGCGGAGAGCTGACAACCGGCGCCTGTGTACGACTCCATCATGGGGTGACCATTATGGATGCAGTAAGCCGTCTTGCCATCGCTCACGACATCGATGGCGCTCGTGATGGCGATGACGGATCGCGTTTCCTCCGCGAATGCTTTGGCAAAAGCGACCACTTGATCCAAATTACCCTCCGTGATTCTATCTGCCAAATTGGCGTCCACGCCTCTTGTCGTACCGCTACCGGATGCAAGCGCTTTTATTTCGGAGATGTTCCCCTTAATAACTGTGAACTTCACTTCCTCAAGGAGCTGTAGCGCCGTGTCCATTCGCAATTGTGAAGCGCCGACGCCGACGGGATCCAACACGACCGGGCGACCTAATGCGTTGGCGCGTTTGCCGGCGATGAGCATGGAGGAAATCGTTCGACGACACAGGGTGCCGATATTGATGTTCAGTCCATGGCAGATCGCTATGATCTCTTCAACCTCTTCCGCCTCGTCCGCCATGATGGGCGCCGCACCGCAAGCGATCAGGATGTTGGCGCAGTCGTGAACCGTCACGTAATTCGTGATGTTGTGGATGAGGGGGTGCTTCTTTTTTACGTTGTCAAATAAATCCTTAAACAAAATGTCCTCCTTATCGTCTAAGAGGTTTCTATGTGACATCCGTGGCGTGGGGTGTTTCGCTAAACAAGGCGTAGAGCTCCGTCCTTTCTGTTCTCCAAAGCCGTGAATGCCAACTTGCGACCGTGTGACATCCGTAACATCGCTGCGGAACGAGACACCATGTTTTCCTTTTTGTCAGCCACATACGGACGACCGATTTCTCTTCTCTTATACAAAAAACAGGAGACTCGCCTTCGGGAGTCTCCTAGAAAATCTCTTCGATGACTTCCTACGGCGGCATTATCCGCATCAGGTCAAGGGTCGAAGCCGGATGCTTCCTCTCAGCCTGTCAAACAAGCTCCCCTGTTTTTCTAAATTATACGCTAAAATCAAAAAAATGCACGGTGCAATGCGCCCGCATGACTACCTATGACATTCCTCATATGTATCAAGCCAGTGCTGACGCCATGAGTTCTCAGACGGTGCTTTCGATATGATCTTCCCCTCCGGATCGTCAACTCGGCTGTCATACAAATATCCGGTGATAAAGTCGCCGTCATCATCGTATTGATACGACTTGAAGATCATGACCCGGTTATCGTCGTCGCCAAATTCTTCTTGGTAGAAAGTCATGAACCCTTCTATGGGGTTTTCAGCGTCATCCGTTCTCTTTTCTACGCCTTCATAAAAGATGTGACCGTCTATTCCCACATTCTCGGTCATCCACAACCAGCCGAACGAATCATAGTAGCGTGTTTCATGAAGCACCCAACCATATCTGCCTGCCTCGTAATATCGAATGATCGTTTTGTACCGGTAGCCGTTGCCGTAAAAATGGCGATCAATCTCCTGCCCTTCCTCATTGAAGCCGCAGTAAACGATATATGTTTCGAGCTCCGCTTGATCATTGACATAGTTATGGTGAAGAACCAACCCGATCTTCTCGCCGTCCTTATTGA
This sequence comes from Clostridiaceae bacterium, assembly GCA_012799695.1. Taxonomy (GTDB): domain Bacteria; phylum Bacillota; class Clostridia; order Saccharofermentanales; family DTU023; genus UBA4923. The sequence goes on along the minus strand of JAAZKT010000014.1, from coordinate 457 downwards.
AAAGCTCCTTCTCACGTATGCCATAGTCACTGGAAGACCTCCAGTTTCCGTGGATACAGTCATCAAGATTGATGAAATGCTCGAGCCTTTCCGTTTCCGCTTCCTTCTTCGCTCTCTCTGCTGGGGTAAGGGGCGGGGTAGGGGGAGCGGTAGAAGTCGGGTTGGATTTGGAGGTGGAGGTAGTATCTGTCGGCGAAGCAGGATCGGATGCGGGGGTGGAGGCAGTATCTTCCGGCAAAGAGGGTTCGGTCGTCTCATCCGTTTTCGCTGTTGTAACCGTCGGAGAGTCCCCGTTCGATGGATCACTCTTCCCATTTCCCTTATCGCACCCACCCGTAATCAGGAGTAGCGACGCAACCAATAGGCAAAGAAGCATAAGGAAAGTGTTTGATTTACGTGCCATAGTCTTCGCCTCCTTGGGGTATCTCTATTGCCATCTTATCACTGTTCTACGGGG
>JAAZKT010000081.1 GCA_012799695.1 Clostridiaceae bacterium | reverse complement strand
GTGAGAAGTCGCTCGTAGAGATTCATCGCCTCGACGGACGGTATCGCTTTGTCATATACATCACCGGCGATGACGATCGCTTGCGGTCGCTCGCGCTCGCATAAATCGATGATCGAATCGAGCACGACCGCTTGGTCTTCTGACATTGGAAACTCATGGACTCGTTTCCCGAGGTGTAAATCGGACAAGTGAATAAAACGCAATGCTCAGCCCTCCATTCCGAGAAATTCCAACAGCGTAGGCAATTCTCTGTAAGCCTGCTCATAGCCTAACTGATATTGTTCCAACAGTTTGCTCTCTTCGCGCTCCATCATCGTGACATCGAGTGCCTTCGGATAGAAAACATACGCTCTGCTCTGACGCTCAAGCTCTTCAATCCGTTCGAGCGTCTCGTTGTACCTGATGTGCCTCGTCATCAGCGCCTCTCCCTCAATCGGTCGATGCTTAAACAAGGCATCCAAAATCTTTGGTCCGGGAGGAGGACTCAGGCGGAAACCGCGCTCTCGCGTCAAGACGAACACAAAACGCCGGTATCCGTCCTCGATGGCGGGATCAAGCGCGATCCCCGAACCGAGACCACCGTCGACGTAATCTTCGCCATCGATCGTCGTTACGGGCATCAGGTACGGCATCGTTGACGACGCCCGCACGCGCAGAATCAAGTCGTCGAACGTCCTGTAATCTTTTCGCCGCCAGTAAACGACCTCGCCGCGATCGCGATTAAAAGCGCCGATCACGCATTCCGCGTCATTTCGAGAGAATGTGTCAAAGTCGTAGGGTATCGCTCCGCCGGGTCTCGGCGCCTCGGAGTAAATGTACTCGGAGTTAAAAAACCCCTCGCCCTTCAACCATGATTTCAGATCGCCGAACGAAGGATCCGACACAAATTCAGTAAAACTCCTCTTCGTTCTCTTGATATCGCGCGAGAGATAGTTGACTGTCAGCGACGAACCCGCTGAAATACCGGCGACGTAATCGAAATAAATCTTCTGTTCGAGAAGCATCGCGACAAATCCCGACGTGTAACTGGCGCGCATACCGCCGCCTTCAAAGATTAAAGCAGTATCATGGATATTGCTGACTAACGGTTGATTCTTTCCCATGGTTCATTGACACTCATTTCATAAGCCGCTAAGCGACCCAATCGTCGTGTTCTCCGAAGATTACCGCGTTCGCCTGCTACGTCCAAATTATAGAAAATCCGCATACGATTCTCGCCGACGATGCCGCGTTCGCTCTGTATGTTCTCTTATGATAACGCGAATACGGACTTACGACCTTACACATGTCGATAAAAATACGCAGCAATCAATAAGCATCTCGATTGGCGGGTATTTGAGCTCATTCTTTCATCTATCTGGAGCGCCGCCATTCGATCACCCAGTCGGTCTCCTCACCATCCCACGGAAGAGCGACTCCCCGTGCGACCTCGTGTCGGAGGCGATCGAGCCGAACGAAGCGAAGAAACGGAATCCCGTAACCAAGCGCCATCCGCCAGATCGCGTAAGTGCGCGCAAACGATGCCGAGATAGAGAGTCTGCCTCGATCATGATGGAGCACGTAGATACCGAAAAGGCGCTTCCCAAGTGTCGTACCCGTCCACGCGATCGAGAAAACCTCGTACAAACAAGCGATAAAGACAGCGATCGTGAGATCGCACAACACCATGCCAAGGTTCTTATTCACAGTATCGCTCGTCAGCAAGCACACAACGGAGCACCATAGAATGAGCGCCATCGAACAATCGACCAATCGCGCACAACCTCGTCGTACGAGCCCCGGGCTGATTCTCTCGTTCTCTCGACGGCTCATGACGATAGTATACGCATACCTTTTGGGCACCTGTATTCACTTGTCTTGACTTCTCACGTCGCGATCCGTCAATTTGCCCTGAGGTCCTACCCTGTGTATTTCTTAATGATATGATTTAATGAATGCGGAACAACGGGAGACGCAACCAATAAGACTGGGCGACTCTCTTTCGACCGTTATACCGGATTTATGCTGAAGCTGCTTGAAGGAATTGTGTGAAAGAAGTCAGACATGACCGTCACGAGACAGATAAAACACACTAGCCCTGACAATGTTTTTGCGCGCCGGAAAACCGGCGCGCAAAAGTCTGTGCGTAGAATGTCCATGTTGCGCCTCGCGCTTCTCTTGCTGACGGCTTTTTGCATGGTGCTCACATCAGGCTGTTCTCCGACCGACACACCCACACCGTCAGATTCTGGTGATACGACCTCGCCATCCGCATCGAACGTTACGGATCCGTCGAGCGATCAACCCGAGCCCGATATGAGCAAGATCAAAGTCCCGGGTATTCTGCCCGACGATGAGCTCCTCATCGATATCGACGTGATGGACCTCGTTTTTTACAGTCAATTCACCCAGAGAAAGAAGTTCGAATTCGTCTTCGTCTCTTCCAAACCCGTGAAGGCGGAGGATCTCATCGTCGAATTGAGCGGCACAGCGGTGGAGAGTTATGTGCCGAAGATGTATTTGATCGAGATCATCGAACAAGATAACGGATTCCCCTACCATCTCTTTCAGACTTATCAGGGGATGGACTGGAATGAATACAGCCGTCTATACAATCTGTATCTTGATTATTTCGAGACTTGGAATTACTCTCTCCTTCCCGAAAAAAGAGCATTTGAAGAATTCGACAATAAGGATTACCCCGCCTATTTGAAATTCATTGAGAACGGTCCTCCGACGTACCACCAGTATTTCGCTTACGTGGACTTGAAACCGCTCTTCGAAGGCGACAGAACAGGAAGCATCGAATTTAACCGGATGACCGTCCGTTTCGGCGATAAAACTTATCGCTTCGACGTTCGCGTTAAGATCGACTACGACCGGGCGCCGTCTCAATCATTGTCGAAGTACGGTTCACATGTACTGCGGGGCACGGTCATCGAGCCTTCTGCGTTAACGTACAGCGAGGACGGCGCGTTCTTGTCAGGCTATGCCGACATGATGATTGACAGCACGAAAGTACCGCCGCTGATCGAATATAACATTTTTGGTGAGAGATATGAGATGTCTCCTCTCTTGCGACTGCACATGAAAGATGTCCGACTGATTGACAACGAGGCGGCGACCTTGCGGGGCATCCGTCTCAACGATGTTTCCCTCTATTATTCCGGTGACGGGAGACGGTGCGCTTGGCGATACGATCGGGACGTCTTTTATGACGGGTTGGAAAGCAACTACTGGAATCTTCAAGGACCCGCATCGCAACAAGTAGGGCTGTACTTAAGCGGGCATTCGAGGAAGAGATTTCATTTTGACATCATGGATCCGCGTTATCAGAAGAAATCGGCTTTTATCGCGAAGTATTACGCGACGATTTACTACGACGAAATAGACCCGGAAACGTCTTTTTTAGTCGAGGATTTATACGATTACTGTGAAATTAACGTCATGACGCGGCGCAATGTTCACGAAATCGTCGCGGAACGACTCGACGGCATAGACGTCAAGGCACGGTATTTCAGCGACCTGTACACCGGTTCACGCTGAGACTCGCGATAGTCAG
>JAAZKT010000080.1 GCA_012799695.1 Clostridiaceae bacterium | reverse complement strand
GTCAAACTGTTCAATCGACCGAGGCAACTGAATCTGCTCATGTTTTTGCTGATGTTTATCCCGGGAACGCCGAAAGATATCTTGACGTATTTGGCGGGGTTGACGCCGATGAAGCTTGGCACGTGGATGAAGATTTTGCTCGCGCGCTTTTTCTCCGTCGTGACATCGACGGTCAGCGGCGGATTGCTCGGCTCAAAGGAATACGTCTTCGCCGCGATCGTGTTCGGCATCGGCGCCGTTGCGGCCGTCATCGGTTTCATCTTTTACCATTACGTAAATAAGAAAGCTGAAAAGCAAGAAGCTATGGCGAAAGAGGATAGCATGAGCAGCGAAATTTCGGGCGATGACATGTAATGGAGCCATAATCCTTTCACGTCATTTTTGCGTTGTTCTTATGTAGAAAGCCGAAAAAAAACGATTTTTTTAGCGTTTTATTGCTTTTATGCGAAAATTTGCGGCGAATCCGTCGATAGAGTCTGTTCATTTAGAATCATTTACTAAAACGTAGAATGACGATAGTCTTTAGGTACTTAGGTATGGGAATTTTCACAGACTTACCCACAGCCAATCAACTATTATCACAATGCAAGGAGAAACATCTATGATCGATCTGACGATCCATCCGGAAGGGCTTGAGAATGCGATAAAGCGCGCTCGTGAAAACAACATAGTCATTCCGACATTTGCGCAATTGCGCGACCCCGTTAACAAAGTTCCCGAGAAGATTAAGAAGAGACTGAAAAACGTCGGTTCATGGGATATCGATCCCTTGAATCTGTTCCGTATCACATGGAAAAACGAGCCTACGCTTGAGGGTGCCGGCTACGGAGATGTGAACTATATCGAAATCCCGAGTGAGCTGAGCGGTGTTGACGCACGTATCTTCGTCATCATCGGCAAGTGGTTCCCGACCGGTTGTCATAAGGTCGGCGCTTCATACGGCTGTCTCGTTCCACGTCTCGTCACAGGTCAGTTCGACCCTTATCACGACTGGGCGGTTTGGCCTTCGACAGGCAACTACTGCCGTGGAGGCGCCTTTAACTCGAAACTGCTCGGCTGCAAGTCAATCGCGATCCTGCCCGAGGACATGAGCCAAGAGCGCTTTGACTGGCTCTCTCACATTGCGGACGAGATCTACGCGACACCCGGTTGCGAGAGCGACGTCAAAGAAATTTTCGACAAGGTCTGGGAGCTTCGCAGGACGCGTCCCGACGCCTTCATTTTCAACCAGTTCGAAGAGATGGGCAATGTGCTCTGGCATTACCACGCCACAGGTCCGGCCATGGAAGAAGTTTACGAGTCGCTAAAGACGCCGACGTCAAGATTCTCCGCCTGCTTCTTTACGAGCGGCAGCGGCGGTTCAATGAGCGCCGGCGATTATTTAAAAGACCAGTATCCGCGCATCAAAGTGTCAGTCGGCGAGGCGCTCCAGTGCCCAACCATTCTGAATAACGGCTTCGGCGGTCACCGCATTGAAGGTATCGGCGACAAGCACATCCCGTTCGTCCACAACGTCAAGAATACGGACGTCGTCTGTGCCATCGACGACAATCACGCCGTGAATCTCCTGCGTCTGTTCAATACGGAGGTCGGTCGTCAATTCCTCATTGAGGAAACGGGCGTGTCTCAGGATTTCTTGGATCTTCTCCCGTTGCTCGGCATCAGCGGTATCGCGAATGTTCTCGGAAGCATTAAGCTCGCGAAATATTTCGAGTTCACGAAGGACGACGTCATCGG
>JAAZKT010000013.1 GCA_012799695.1 Clostridiaceae bacterium | reverse complement strand
TGACTACGGATCAGAAGGTTCCGGATTCGACTTCTGGCGGGCGCGCCATAAGAAAAACCCCTGTGGCTCTAAGGTCACAGGGGTTTTTCTTTCTAAAGCGTTTGCTTTTCTTACGGTTCTCCGACGATCATCTCTTGCCCTTGTCAAAGTGCTCACCCAACGCTCGAGGCGGTCTGTTGTGCTTCGAGAAGAAGATCAGAACGACGAGTGTCAGCACGTAGGGCATGATCGAGAAGAGGTCGGAGTAGTTACTGGACAACCCCAACTCGTTTACCAGCTCATAACTGAAAGATCGGCTAAAGCCGAAGAACATGGAGGTCCAGAACGTTGTCATGATATTCCAGTTGCCGAAGATCAGGGCGGCGATTGCCAAGTAACCGTAGCCGACATAGCTTGAGGGAGAAAAGGTCGCCATCGTATAAGTGAAGGCGATGCCTCCCAAACCTGCAAAGCCGCCCGCCAGAACCACGGCAGAAAAGCGGATTTTGTTGACATCGACACCGGCTGCGTCCAAGCTGTGCGGGTTGTCGCCACCCGCTCTCAGGCGGAGGCCGTAGGAGGTCCTGTACATGACGTACCATGCCAAGAGAGCCACCACAATGATGATGAAGGCAAAGGGATAGACGTTTTGGAATAGGCCGCCAATCACAGGTATTTTAGACAGGTAAGGTATGGTGTACCTAGGCGACACACCGAGCTGGATCTTGTTGGTGCCTTGACCTGTAACAGCGCCTGTTATAACGCTGGACAAGAAGGAGGTTAAGGCGACGGCCAAGATGTTAATCACCACGCCGGCAATCGTCATCTTTGACTTCAGCTTGATGACCATAAGGGCGTTGAGTAAAGCTAGAAGCATGCCGCCCAGCATGGCTGTCAGCGTCGCGATGTAAATCAACCAAGTTGGCGACGAGCCCATGACCGTCCGCAGAATGACGACGGTGATGGCGCCCGTAAAGGCCCCAAAGCCTTGGAAACCCTCAATCGACAACATGGTGACACCGGAGCGTTCGGAGTAGATGCCGCCAATGGCCATGATAAAGAGAGGTAGCGCAAAGGCCAAGCCATCTGTCATGATCTTATCGATGTTCATACTCGCTCCTCCTCTGCTTTATCCGTGTCGGTCTTGGCACCTCTTTTGGAGCGGGGTGTCCTTTTCAGGCGCTGTAACGTTTCTTCGATGTAAAGTCCACTGGCTGAGAACATGAGCAGGATGCCGATAATGACCGAGGCGATGTCCTTCGGAACACCGACGTTTGAGCTCATGTAAACGCTGCCCTTTTGGAAGATGGTGACCAGAATGGAGGCAAAGAGACAGCCTACGGGCGCTACGTTGCCCAAGACGGCTACGGCAATGGAGTCGTAGCCTAGTGAAACCAGTTCCTTGGGTACCATGTTGTTGGCAAAGCCAAGGTAGTAAGTAATACCTGCCAGACCTGCCAACATGCCAGACATCGCCATGGCGAGGACGACGTTGTTCCCCACGTTGATGCCTGCATAGCGCGCACAGTCCTTGTTGAGACCTACGGCGTTGATGCGGAAACCCACCGTCGTACGATCCAGAAGGAAGCGCATGACGAAGATTACGAGCAGAGCCACGACAAGACCGACAGGGAGGTCAAAGCGGACACCGCCCGCCTGTCCCGGAATCAATAAGCGACTCGCCTCACTGACTGGACGTGAGTTCCTCGTGACGGGGTCAGCAAAGTAGGTGTTGATAAAGAAAGCCGTCACATAGCTAATAATGTAATTTAGCATGATGGACGTGACAACCTCATGGATATTGAAGCGGTGCTTCAAAAAGCCTATCAAAGCTCCCATGGCGCCACCCGCCACCAAGCCGATGATGATAACGAGCGGCCATGCCAGATACGTAGGCAGGTCGGAATAGCCGACGAAGACACTTGCCAAGAAACCCGGCAGGAGCATCTGCCCCGCCACTCCGATGTTAAACAGACCGGCCCGCAAGCCCATCATGACGCCAAGGGAGGCGAAGATCATGGGAGTCAGGATCGAAAGGTAGGAGAAGAAGTCGGTAAGGATGCCTTGGCCGCCGGCGTAGCGCGGTTTAAACACCAAGCCGGAACCTCGCAGGAATCCTAAAAAGACCTCTAAAGGATTCTTACCCAAGAGAAGGACGATGACTGAGGCAACGATCAGAGTCAAGGCGATGGATATTGAGGGCACTAACAGGCCTGACAGTGCAGACCTGACTCGAGTAATAAATTTCTTCATTGCGTTACCCCCATCATGTACTGGCCTACTTCTTCCTTAGAAAGGTTTTTAGCGCTGTCTGTCTTTAAGATTTGCCCGCGGAATGCGACACAGATCGTATCCGCCAATGCCAAAACTTCATCGAGTTCCAGCGAGACTAGGAGGACTGCCTTGCCCTTGTCGCGCTGTTCCAGGATTTGTTGGTGGATGTTGGCGATAGCGCCAACGTCCAAGCCTCGCGTCGGTTGCACAAAGATCAAGAGGTCAGAGTCAAGCTCCACTTCACGGGCGATGATGGCCTTCTGTTGGTTACCGCCACTCATAGACCGCGTCATGGTCTGACTGCCTTGGCCGCTACGGATGTCGTAGCGCTCAATAAGATCCGTTGCCTGCTGCTCAAAGGCTTCCGGTTGTAAGACGCCTTTCTTCGCAAAAGGCTCGCGGTCGAAGGTCTTAATGGCTAAGTTATCTCGTAGAGTGAGATCCATCACCAGACCGTCTTTCTGTCTGTCTTCCGGTATATAAGAAATACCCCTTGCAATGCGCTCTTTAATACTTAGGCGAGAAATCTCTTCACCTTTCAAGGAGATTGATCCCGCACTGATGTGTTGCAGACCTGCGATGGCATCGGCGATGTCAACCTGGCCGTTGCCTGAAACACCGGCGATGGCCAAGATTTCACCCTGCCTCACGCGCAAGGATACGTTATCTACGACCTTAACCTTGTGTTCGTTATAGACAGTCAAGTCGGAAACATCCAATACCACTTCACCGAAGCCGTGCTCCGTCTTGTCCAATGTGGTATCCAATTCCTTGCCTACCATGAGATTCGCCATGCGTTGCGTCGTTGTGGTGGCGACATCATAGACTCCTACCAATTTGCCGTGAAGCAAGATGGCGCACCGGTCAGCGACGCGCTTGATCTCCTCGAGCTTATGGGTAATAAGGATAATCGTTTTACCTCCCCGACGTAGTTCCTCCATAATGTCCAACAAGTATTCTATTTCCTGTGGTGTCAGGACCGAGGTAGGTTCGTCGAAGATCAAGATCTCAGCATCGCGGTACAGCATCTTCAGGATTTCAACCCTCTGTTGAGTCGATACCTGCAAGTCCTCGATCTTGTCATCAGGATTTACTTCTAGACCATACTCCAGAGACAGGGCTCGGATCTTTTTCGATGCACCTTTTAAGTCCACCCATGACAGGGGTCCAAAGTGTTTCAAAGGTTCGTCCCCCAGGACGATGTTTTCGGTGATCGTATAGTTTGAAACCAGCTTAAAATGCTGGTGGACCATGCCGATGTTGAGGGCGGCAGCGTCTTTTGACGAGGTCAGGTGCACCTCCTCACCACGCACAAAGATCTGGCCTTCATCGGGCTCGTACATACCGAAGAGAATACTCATCAGGGTCGACTTGCCTGCACCGTTTTCTCCAAGGAGGGCAAAAATCTCGCCCTTCCTAATATCGAGTGTCACGTCGTCGTTGGCAACGATACCTGGGAACCTCTTCGTAATATTCCTCAGTTCGACAATCGTTTCTGTCATAGGCTCCTCACTCAAGGCTTATGATTTACTTGGCAGTTTACCAAGTAACTGCAGGGGCGGTTCTGAAAAAAATGAGGGCAGCCTAGGCTGCCCTCTGTCAACAAAACAATGTGACTTAGAGACCGGGGAAGTTATCCGGTGCATGACCGTTGAAGTTGGCGGCCGGCACGATGGTGCCGTTCTTGACCAGCTCATAGACCTCTGCCAGTTTAGCCAAGGCATCTTCCGACAACTGGTGTCTGCCAGCAGCGCTGACGTAGCCCGTGCCGCCTTCTTTAGCGCCCAAGAGGGCATTCTCGCCCTTGAAGGTGCCATCATTGATCTTCTGCAACTGGGCTTGCACGATAGGAGCCATGTTCTTCAGTGCTGAGGTCAGGACGATGTTCCTTGTGCCCGTATCGCCGTCGTCGTACTGGTCAACGTCGCAACCAATGACGAAGTTACCCTCCGCAGCCTCTTTGACTGCAGCGAAGACACCGTTACCGGAGTCACCCGCGGCGACCAGCATGATGTCTACACCTTCGGCTAAGAGAGCTTCTCCGACAATCTTGCCTGTTGCCTGGTCAGCGAAAGCACCGATATAGTTGCCGCCGACGTTCGCGCCGGTGACATCAGTGCCGGCATAGGCAGGCAGCTCAACGACTTCCGCTTTGGTGCCGTAGTGCTTGTTGGCGTAGTTGACGCCGGACATAAAGCCCCACTGGTAATTGACGTTCGACGGGAAAGCGATGCCGTTGACGACGGCAACCTTATTGGTCTTCGTATGCATCGCTGCGGCGATACCTGCGAAGAAACCGGACTCTTCCTCCTTGAACATCATGGCGTAGACGTTGTCAAGCTGGACTTCTTCACCGTCATCCGTGATTTTGGGGTAAGCGTCGACGAGAAGGAAGAACTTTTCCGGGTTCTCGTCTGCTACTTTGCCGGCTCCGGCAAACTGGAAGCCAGGCATGACCATGGCATCGTAGTCCGCAATAATTTCCGCTACTGCCTGAACGACGCGGTCAAATTTGTCTTCCTTAACGTCGTTGACTGACGTGCCCGGGTTCGCTTTCACAAAGGCTTGGATGCCTTCGTAACAGGCTTGTCCGAAAGAACCGTCATCAACGCCTGACGTGGTCAGGATACCTACATGTAGGCCTTTTTTGTCGTCGTCACCGCCCCCCTTACAGGCAAAAACCGTAAAGGTTAGGGCGAGAACCAGCAAAACGGCCAGTGCGATTTTAATCTTTCTCATTTTTTCCTCCTTAGTGCAACAATTGCTTTTTCTAAGTGATGTTCTTTTTAATATATTACTGACAAATCAACTCAACTTCAACTAGGCTTTTTGTTCAAGTCAATATTTATTACAACTTATTAGTCACGTCCAATCATATTAGTTGAGGAATTCATTGAGCTGACGCGTCAGTGTGACTTCATGTAGGCGATCTGTTCCGGCAAAAGTGTGTCGAAGCTTCCGCCAAAGTCTTTCAACTTCATCTCAGCGACGGCTCTGTCGACTTCATCCGGTATGACGTGGACTCCGGCCCCAAGCTGACCTTGGTGATCAAGGATGTAGAGGGCTCCCAACGCCTGGAGTGAAAAGGAGATATCCATGATTTCAACGGGGTGGCCGTCTGCCGCCGCGATGTTGACGAGAGCGCCGTTCGCGATGACATTGATCCGCCTGCCATTTTCCAAGAGATATGTTTCGATGTTCTTTCGGGCTTCCTTTTTAGAGACGGCCATCTTGTTCAGACCATCCAAGTCAATCTCTATGTTAAAGTGACCTGCGTTACAAACGATGGCGCCGTCCTTCATCACGTTAAAGTGCTCGGGTCGAATGACATCGCAACAGGCAGTTGCCGTGATGAAGATGTCGCCGAGGGGAGCCGCCTCCGCCATGTTCTTTGCCTCAAAGCCATCCATGACCGCCAAAATTGATTTGACTGGGTCAATTTCCGTCACAATCACTCGGGCACCTAAGCCTTTGGCCACTTTAGCGATGCCTCTGCCGCAATAGCCGTAACCTGCAACGACGACGACTCGACCGTTCACTTGCAAATTCGTCGTTCGCATAATGCCATCCCACGTTGACTGACCTGTGCCATATGTGTTGTCAAAGAAAGACTTGCATCGCGCGTCGTTGATCGCCATTACGGGAAAGTGCAAGAGACCCTGCGCTTCCCAGCCCCTGAGGCGCTGGACGCCGGAGGTTGTCTCTTCACAGCCTCCAATAAGGTTTGTCGCATAGTCCTTACAGTCCGTCAGAAGCAGGTTGAACAGGTCGGAACCGTCGTCGATGACGATATGAGGCTTGCATGCGAGGGTCTCTTTCCAAAGGGCGATCGTGTCTTCAGGATCACTCCCATGGATCGCGTAGACTTCGATGCCATCGTCGACGAGGGCAGAGCAGACAGCGTCCTGCGTCGAGAGCGGATTGGAGCCTGTGACATGCATTTCAGCCCCGCACCTCGCCAAGGTCTTTGCCAAGTAGGCCGTCTTTGCCTCCAAGTGGATGCTGAGTGAGATTTTGAGCCCTTTGAAGGGCTTCGTTTTTTCATACTTATCGCCAATTTGATTGAGGACAGGCATGTGCTTGGCGACCCAAGCAATGCGTTGATGCCCCTCATCCTTTAAAGCGATGTCGCGAATCCTTGCCATATCATTACCTCTCAAATAAATATGTGAAGCCCGTCTATTCGAATAAGGCTTTCAGGCTCTCTGTGTAGGGAGCTCGGCAAATACCCCGATCCGTCACGATGGCGTCGATTAGCTCATGGGGCGTCACGTCAAATGCCGGATTGTAACAGCGTGTCTGCGGCAGAACCATGGGTTTTTCGTACCACTTTTCTTTTATTTCATTGGGATCTCGCAGTTCAATCTCAATGTCCGCACCGGTAGGCGTCGCGAGATCAATCGTTGATGTCGGCCCCAGTACGTAGAAAGGGATGTCATAGTACTTCGCCAAGATGGCGACTCCGCTGGTGCCGATCTTGTTCGCTGTGTCTCCGTTGGCGGCGACGCGGTCGCAGCCTACGAAGCAAGCCTGCACCCAACCTTTGCTCATGACAATAGATGCCATGTTGTCGCAGATCAAGGTGATATCAACACCGGCTTCTTCAAGCTCGTAGGAGGTCAGGCGTGCACCTTGGAGTAATGGCCGAGTTTCATCGACGAAGACGTGGAAATCCATACCGCGCTCGTAGCCTAGCAGGATAGGACCAAGGGCAGTTCCGTAGCGCGAGGTGGCCAAGGGTCCGGCATTACAGTGGGTCAGAATGCCGTCACCGTCTTTGATGAGCGTCAGACCGTATTCGGCGATTGCCTTGCACATCGCAATGTCTTCATTGTGAATGGCGATACACTCTTCTTTCAAGTCTTGTAAGATCTCTGTCTTAGGTTTACCTGCCGATGCCTCCGCCTTCGCTACCATGCGCTTTAAGGCCCAAGATAGGTTGACGGCTGTGGGGCGCGACGAATTCAGGTAGGCGGCCTGAGTTCTGACTTCTTCCATAAAGGCGGGGTAATCTTCCGCCGTGCTTTGCAGAGCGAGGCAGTAGAGGGCGTAACCGGCAAAGATGCCGATGGCCGGCGCTCCCCTGACCCTCAGCTGGTGGATGGCCTCATACAGGTCTTCCGGATCCTTCAGGTCAAGATAGACTGTTTCGTTCGGCAGCCGGGTCTGGTCGATGATGACGACGGAGTTCCCTCGCTTGCTGAGCCTTACGCTGTCTAAGTGCTTGATTTCACGTATGCTCATTTACTCCTCCTACATCCTGTTGATGATCTCGGACAGCAGGCGGACAAACTTCGCGCTGGCTTCCCCTGCGGCGACAATGACTTCCTCAGACGAAAGGGGTTCGTCAAGGATGCCGGCGGCTAGGTTGGTAATACAGGAAATCCCCAGAACCTTCAGACCGGAGTGTACCGCCACGATGGTTTCAGGCACAGTCGACATACCCACGGCATGGGCTCCCCAAGTCTGCATCCAGCGTATTTCCGCCGGCGTCTCAAAGCAGGGGCCGCTGTAAGCGATGTAGACGCCCTGACTGAGGGGGATACTGAGGTCTTCTGCGACCTTTAGGGCCAAAGCCCTTAGATCCGGGTCGTAGGCTCTCGTCATATCAGGGAAACGTGGACCGAAGTCGTCCTCATTCGCTCCGATTAGGGGATTGCTTCCGGTAAAGTTGATGTGGTCTGTAATAAGCATGAGATCGCCGGGTTTGCCGTTTGGGTCCAGTCCGCCGCAGGCATTTGTAAGGATCAGTTTTTTTATACCGAGTTTCGCCATAACCCTGATGGGATAGGTCACATCCTGCATACTGTAGCCCTCGTAGTAATGCAGTCGTCCCTGCATACAAAGGAGAGGAACACCATCGAGGTCGCCGAAGATGAAACGACCCTCATGACCGGGGGCTGTTGACTCTTTAAAATGCGGGATGTCGCGGTAGGGAATGACGACCTTGTTTTCGAGACGGTCTGCGATCGGCGCCAAACCACTCCCTAGGATCAGAGCAATTTCAACTTCCCTGCCGGTAAACGTGCGAATTTGGCGAATGCTTTCAGATACTTTACTTGTTAACATTTTTCCACCCTTCTATCTTAGTTATGGGCAGACTGGACAGAACCAAGTTCCGCCCTTTGCTAAGTATGATTTTGTCCAGAATATAACATTTTATCTGTCTGCGCCACCGGATCGGCTTACGCCTCTCTACGCGAGGTTCTGTGGTCTTCGCGGATGTAAATCCTTTTTGCCGAGCCGGCACAGTTAAGGTGTTATGCACTGAATGTGAGATGCCCGCAAAAAGGCTCTGGCGCTATGATTCGATCGTGATGGTCAACCGTGTGATGTAATCTGTCTCGACTTGGACGGACAGCGTTTTCTTGATGACTTCTCCACGAGAGATGACATAGCCGTGCTCACGGATGAAGGGATAACGCTTGTAGAGTTCATAGATGGAATCTCCGGGTTGTAAACCGGAACCTGTTTTGAACTGGGAGTACGTTGCCGATACCTGACGGACTTTGCCGCTGAAAGTGAGTGACGGAACGTGGCATGTACCGACGGCTTCAACCGTTAAGCCCGGCCAAAAGACACGGAAGAGCATAGCATCGCTATCGGTTTTATCGAGAATCGCGATATCAAGCGGTATGCCAAGCATGGAGATCATGCGTGTCGCTTCAATACGAGGACTGCTCTGTTCCGTCCCGAAAAGCGGTCGCCCGCGATAATACAAGAGCGCATCTTCCGTCGATAGCGTTTGCGGGAAATACTCATTGGCGGAGATTACGCCTCCTGATTCCAAAAACGTGACTGTGTGAGGTCGCTGTTCTCTCCTATTTACCAGAATGCCTTGTAGCTCAACTTCCGCGAATCCCGGTACCATTTCAATGATTCGATAAGATGCTTCTCTGGAAGCGACATAACGCGGATATAGGTCGATGAGGGAGGAAGCGCGCCGGTCGATCGATTCTCCGTGGCTCTTCGATTTGAGGGGCGTGTTTTGCCGGATCAGAGATATGAGCGCAGGTTCGTTACGCATCTCAACGGCATCGAGGTAAAGTACGATGTAATGGTATAACGTCGATTGTTTCCAAAGCCAAGATTTTGAGAAATAAGGTATGCCTTTTTCGTTCAGCGTAACGGGGATTGCAAACCGCAAGATGCGTGCATCGGGAGTTTCCGATTCGATCCACCAGATCGTCGCCTCTTGTGGAGAGGGGGTGAGCGTCGCATCTGTTTTTGTCACATGTCCGAGTATGGACTCCATCTCATCATCTGTCGCCCTAGAGAATGACTTGATGGTGCCGGGGATTGAGGCACTCAGAAAGTCGGTGTACAGGATGAAATCCGAGAGCGTTATTTCGGAGCGCTGTGTTGCCGGGATTGAAGACCAAAGTGATAAACGACCCTCAAGGTTCGAAATGGTCAACGTCAACATCCGAACCCATTCGTCTTCCCTGAAATAGCGATCGTTTTCCGCCTTAATGACCATATTGGCGGCAGATTCGCCTTCAGTCGAGATCGGTTCGTCATCCGTGACGGAACATGAGACGAGAAAAAAAGAGATAAAAAAGGCGAGAAACAGAGCGCCTATTCGAGAAAGGCGCTTCGATCTTACGAGCTGTTTTATGTTTATTTTCAAAGAAGAGCCACCAATCACTTGTTCTCAATGTTGTTTTAATTGTGCAATAATTTTGCGGTGCGTTCAAGCGCGTCATTATCCCAGTTTGCGTTGGCGAGTCGCTTCAAAAACGATGATCCCGCTCGCGACGGCAGCGTTGAGCGAATTTATTTTTCCGTGAAGCGGGATCGTGAGAAGAAAATCACAGTGTTCGAGTAATTTCTTTGAGATCCCTTCGCCTTCGCTCCCGATCACGAGAGCAATTTTTCCGAAATAATCGGCTTTGTCATAAGGCGTTTCTCCATCAGCTGCCGTTCCGTAAATCCAAAATCCCTGCTTTTTCAAGTCGAGAATCGTTCTGGAAAGATTGACGACTCGGCAGAGAGGAACGTGTTCGATTGCGCCGGCGGAGGCTTTTGCAACGGCTGCATTGAGCGGGACGGAACGGCGTTGCGGAATGATGACGGCATCGACGCCCGCCCCATCTGCTATACGTAGGATGGATCCGAGATTGTGAGCGTCTTGAATGTGGTCGAGAAGAATCAGGAACGGATCGCGACCGTGCCGTTCACATTGAGCGAGAATGTCGGTCAGATCGCCGTATTCATAAGGTGCGACTTCCGCAATGATTCCTTGGTGTGCTCCGGAAGTCGCCATGGCATCGAGCGTCGATCGCCCGACATACAGAATCACGGCGCCTTTCTCTTTGCAATCGGCGACGAGGCGCGCGAGAGCCGTATCGGAACGCGCTTGACGAGCACTTTGGAGCGTATAGACCTTGTTGATGGATCGACCGGCCGTCAATGCTTCCGCGATCGGGTTTCTACCTTCAAGTTGGCAAAGTTCATATCCGTTCTGTGTCATTTACGACTCTCCGTTACTATTGCGATTCTGCGGATCGAACTCGAGCCTCTCCGCCATACCGGACTGGCGGAGAACATATTCGATGAGCTCTCCTGCGCGAGCGTGTTGTCCGTTGAGCCAAAGCCATCCGATCAGCGCTTCTAAGGCTGTCGCCCGTCGATAATCGGCGAGATCGGCATCCTTAGGCGTGCTGTGGCAATGATAATTTCTTGCCCTCCTAAGCAGATTAGTTTCTTGCTCCGAGAGAGGAAAGTCATTCCGGTCGTCATATAGCGTCTCGAAAAGAGACGCCTGCCCCCGCGCACTGACGAAAGAGGTTGCTATATGATGGAGTTTTCCGGACGGTGAGGTAAATCGCTTTGCAAGTCGCGATCGAATATGCAACTCAAAAACAGCGTCGCCTACCCAAGCGAGAGTCGAGACGGAGTAGGAGAGCAGTTCCTTATCTGAGAGATTATCCATAAATCAAATGAAAAGTGATCACGACCCGATACGGATGACGCGCGCACCTTGCGGCGTATCTTCGACCTTGAATCCTCTCGCCTGAATTTCATCCCTGATTCTATCCGCCGTGGCGAAGTCGCGCTCTTTTTTCGCTTTTGTGCGCTCTTCAACCATTGTGAGTATGTCGTCAGGGATCTCATCTTCTTTTTCGGCGGTCGGATCGAGTCCGAGAACGTCGAGAAGCTCGACCAGCGTGTTTCGTGCAGATAGCAAAGTCTCAGGCGACACGGCGCCCGAAGTGGCTGCCGTATTGGCGGCGCGGACGAGATCGAAAATAGCGGCGATCGCATCAGCCGTATTCAGGTCGTCATCCATCGCTTTTTGCCAGTTAAAACGGCACGTAGCGATCTCTTCCGTCAATTCACGCTCTTTAACCGGATCGACTTCTATCCTTTCCGATGCGTTGGCGACGAATGAGAGGAGATCGACAGATGAAACGATGCGATGCCAGCTCGTGACGGCAGCATCGAGCAGATCGTCTGAAAAGTTGATCGGCATACGATAGTGCGCCTGAAGGATGAAGAATCTCAGGATGTGGTAAGGGTAATGCTCGACGAGATCGCGGACAGTAAAGAAGTTGCCCAGCGATTTGGACATTTTCTCATAGTTCACGTTGACGAAACCGTTATGAACCCAGTAGCGGACGAAAGGTTTTCCCGTCGCGGCTTCACTCTGTGCGATTTCATTTTCATGGTGCGGGAACTGCAGATCAACTCCTCCCGCGTGTATATCGACCGTTTCGCCGAGGTTGGCGAGGCTCATGGCGGAACACTCGATGTGCCAACCGGGGCGACCATCTCCCCAAGGGCTCTCCCAGAACGGTTCTCCCTCTTTCTTGAATTTCCAGAGGGCGAAATCGAGAGGATTGCGCTTCCCTTCAAGTTCTGATACGCGCTCACTCGCGCCGGCGATCAAGTCGTCCAGCTTGTGTCCTGAGAGTTTGCCGTAGCTGGGGTATTGGTCGATGGAGAAATAAACACCGTCGTCAGTTGTATACGCAAAGCCTTTTTCGAACAGGATCGAGATCAGGTGAATGATGTCATCGATTGACTCCGTTGCGCGCGGGTGTTTCGTCGCGCGCATGATATTCAGTCCGTCTGCATCTTTGAAATACTCTTCGATCATTTCTTCGGCGAGCTCTTCCGGTGTGGTGCCCTCCGCCTGCGCGCGGATAATTACTTTGTCGTCTATATCCGTAAAATTCTGGATGTAGGAGACCTCATTGCCGCGCCAGATCAAGTATCGTCGAAGCGTATCGAATGTGACAAACGGGCGTGCGTTACCGATATGAAACAGGTCATAGACGGTCGGTCCGCAGACGTAGATTTTGAAATGATTATCCTCAAGCGGTGTCAACTCTTCTTTTTGTCTTGTCATAGAGTTGTAAATACGCATAATTCCTCCGGTAAGTGTCATTGCAATGACTGAAAATAAGAAACCCGAAATGGCGGACTCCCTTTTTGATACCCAGCCTCGCGCCAGGTGGGTGCCCTGCGGTGGTCTTGGAACTTCCTAAAAAAGGCTTGCTCGTATTCCACTTCGACCCGGACTCCCCTTCAAAGAATGGTGGTCCAAAAACGAGAGTGCCGCGCATTTCAGGCAACTTTATGATAGCACGATTCGAAAAACCCATCAAATCACGCGTTAAGCTTTAGATCTATGTGAATTCATGAACGCCTTTTTGTAAATGAAACTGACGATTTTTCTGAAAAATGACCGCTAATATCATAAAATGGGGTATAGTAACTCTGTGAGAAAGAAACTACCTATTTTCGGATTTGCCAATCGTGCGATGCCCGTCACGTTTGCCGCCGTTACATGCGGTCTTCTCGGTATGTGGCTTGCTCTACGCGGGCGTGTCGATGTGGGGATGATCTGCCTTATGATGGCAGGTATTTTCGACATGTTCGACGGGCCGATCGCGCGCGGTAAAAAGGGGCGTGTCGATGACGAGAAACGATTCGGCATCGAACTTGACTCCTTGTCCGACGTTGTCAATTTCGGATTTGTGCCGACCGTGTTGCTCTTTGCGAGCGGTCTCACCGCTTGGTATTACGTCCCCATCTTCTTGATCTACTTATTGGCGGGAATCGTTCGACTGGCGTACTTCAACGTCCTGGAATTTCGTTCGATAGAAGACGCTGTGTCGCGCGATCATTACGTCGGTGTGCCTATCACGAGTGTAGCGGGCGTTTTCCCTTTATTTTGGCTGATCGCTCGATCATTGCCCGACGTGTTTGCAAAAGTTCTGATGGCGTTTGTGATGTTCGTTATGGCGATTCTCTTTGTCAGCCCCGTCCGCATTCCCAAAGTCAGCAAGAGATACTACCCTTTCGTATTGCTTTACGTTTTGGTGCTGATCATTGTTTATGTCCTTATCCTGCGGAAACCGTGAGGACACGACGCAGGAGCGTCTTCTTCGCCGCCTTTACGGAACAGCTTTCGGTCGTGCGATCGTAAACGCGTTGATCTCTCGCAAATGGGTCTCCGTACTCGTATCCCTTCCGTTGCGTTCGCGCCTGTCGAAAAGTCGGATTCAGTCGTTTATACGAGCGAACCGGATTGATATGTCCTCCTATGAGGAGGGACCGTTTCGATCGTTCAACGATTTTTTTATTCGTAAAATTAAGCAAGGCGCCCGTCCTTTTTCGAATGCTCCCGAGGATGTTGTGAGTCCCTGTGACGGGCTATTATCAGCCGTCGAGATTTCGCCTGATATGACGCTTACCCTGAAAGGACAACCTTACACACTTGTTTCCCTGTTATGCGATGAACATGTGGCGTCGACATACGCCGGCGGTATCGCACTCATTTTTCGTTTGGAGGTGCACCACTATCACAGGTACATGTTTTCCGATAGCGGTCATGCTTCTCCACCTCGACGCATCAAAGGGCGCTACCACACCGTTCACCCTATTGGCTTGCGTTCCACCTCTGTCTTGCAGGAAAACGCACGCGAGTGGAGAGTGCTCCATTTCGATCATTTGGGTGATGTTGTTCAAATAGAGGTCGGCGCTATGCTCGTCGGTCGCATCGTCAACCACAAAGTAGACGAATTTCACCGAGGCGATGAAAAAGGGTATTTTTGCTTTGGCGGTTCGACGATCGTATGGCTCGTTCAACGTGAGAAAATCTGTCTTCTCGATGCATGGATAGCCGCTTTCGAACGGGAAATGCCCGTTTTACAAGGCGAAACGATCGCTAAATTGAATTTCGCCTAGTTCGTCATTTGTCCGATTCTGATTCCGTGTGCGCAATGCGGTCGAGGATTCCGTCGAGCTCAAGCGCTTCGATCCAAGTCGTACGGACAAACTTGCGTCCCTTTTCCGTCTCTTCTTTCTTGTACGGTGTCCTGAGTTCGGAAGATACTTCGGCTTCCACGAAAAGGCGTCCTTTCAGGCATAGAGGTCGACCTTCAGAAGGTGATAATGGGCGGATGACACGTTCGCTTCCTTTTTCGAGCACCTCATATTCGCATCCGTATTCGCATGCTTTGCATTGAATCGTCTGACGGTCCGCTTCCCACGGTCGAATCTTTTTCTCCCGTACTCGGCGATCGATCAACGCTCCAACGGGACAGACGGCGACACAACGGCCGCATGAGACGCATGTCGACGCTTCGAGTGTTTCATCGCGGTCGGCGGCGACTTTCGTTTCGAAACCGCGACCGGCAAACGACAGGACGGAGCGCTCATTCAGTTCGGCACACGTGCTAATGCATTTGCCGCAGAGAATACACTTGCTCTCATCGCGAAGAATGTACGGGCTCGACGTGTCCGTGAAGCGTGCCCTTTCTCCGCCTCGTCTCGCGCCTTCGTGCGTTCTGAACGTGACACCGTATTCGTAGGCGTACTTTTGCAGCAGGCACTCGCCGGCTTTCTGACAAGTGAGGCAGTCGTTCGGGTGATTGTCGAGCAGTAATTGCAGGATATCGCGGCGTATCTCGCGAATTTCAGGCGTGTTCGTTTCGACGACCATGCCGTCTCTCACAGGTGTCCCGCACGCGACACGTGGCCACGGACGTCCGTCAACTTCGACGAGACACAGTCGGCAGGAGCTTTCAGGTTTTAAATCGGGGTCATGGCAAAGAGCGGGAATCTCGATCCCATGGGCAAGCGCCGCATCGAGAATAGACATACCGTCTTCCGCTGCAATCTTCTGACCGTTAATCGTTAGCTTAATCATGCAATATTTTCCATTCAGTCGTCCTTAGTGAGGTTGTTTGTGAGTGCTTTGCAGACACCGGCGGGGCATCGCTTTTCTTTGATGTGCGCCTCGTATTCATCGCGGAATGACTTGAGGGTTGAGAGGATCGGGTTTGCCGCCGTCTGTCCGAGTCCGCATAGAGAGGCGAGTTCTGTTGTCCTTGCCAGTCGTTCGAGTCGCGGAATACTCGTCTCGTCGCCTCTGCCTTCCGTGATGTCAATCAGGATTTCGAGCATGCGCTTTGTTCCCTCACGACACGGTGTGCATTTGCCACATGATTCGTCGACGATGAAATCCATGTAGAAGCGCGCGACGTCGACGGCGCAGACATCCTCATCCAAGACGATCATGCCGCCCGGACCCATCATCGACCCAATTTCCGCCAATCTGTCAAAATCGATGGGTGTATCGAGAAGCTCGGGACCGATGCAGCCGCCGGATGGTCCGCCCGTCTGCACGGCTTTGAACGCTTTGCCGTTCGGAATGCCGCCGCCGATTTCCTCGACAAGCTGACGGAGTGTCGTTCCCATGGGGATCTCGACGAGACCGACGTTCTTGATTTTTCCGCTGAGCGCTAACACTTTCGTACCCGGTGAATTCTCCGTACCGACTTTTTTGAACGCTTCCGCGCCGTTCAGAATAATATATGGAACATTGGCAAATGTCTCGACGTTGTTGATCATGGTCGGCTTGCCCCACAAGCCTTTGTCGGCGGAATAGGGAGGTCTGCTCCTCGGCATGCCGCGCCGACCTTCGATTGACGCCGCTAACGCCGTCGTCTCTCCGCAGACAAAGGCGCCGGCGCCGAGACGGATCTCCAAATTGAATGAAAAGCCGGTGCCGAAGATGTTCGCTCCCAATAGGCCCAGATCATTTGCTTGGCCGATCGCTTTCTCCAACCTTTCGACGGCGATGGGGTATTCCGCACGGACGTAAACGTATCCTTGATCCGAACCGATCGCATAGCCCGCGATCGTCATCGCTTCAATGACGGAGTGCGGGTCGCCTTCGAGAATGCTGCGATCCATAAAGGCACCGGGCTCACCTTCGTCAGCATTGCAAATGATGAACTTCTCATCGCCGGGGGAGGCTTGTGTTGCGCGCCATTTGCGCCCTGTGATGAATCCTCCTCCGCCACGCCCGCGAAGTCCCGACTCAGTAATGACGTCGATGACGTCATCAGGTGTCATCTCGACGAGAGCCTTGTAAAGCGCCTCATATCCGCCTAGGGCGATATACTCGCGGATATCTTCCGGATCAATGTGTCCGGAGCTGCGCAGCGCGACGCGCTCTTGGTGCGCCATGAAAGGAATTTCAAAGTATGAGAGATAGCCGTCATCCGTGATCGATTCCGGGTAGATGAGGTCTCGAACCGGTTCTCCGCCGAGAAGATGAGACTCGTAGATGCGATCGATATCTTCTACATCGAGGCGGTAATAGAAAGTATCGCCCGGACGAACGATGACGATGGGTCCTGCTTCGCAGAGCCCGAAGCAGCCCGTTCCGACAACTTCTATCTCATTCTCCTTCCCGTCTCGTACGATCAAATCGAGGAGGCGCTGTTTAATCTGCGGTGATTTCGAGGACATGCAGCTCGTTTCCATGCAAATGGCGACAGACCACCGATAGGGAGCATTCGGCTTATCCGAAGGAAAACCTCTCAGGTTCATGCGATTAAGAGTCTCTTCGCGGATCTCTTTCAGTTTTTCAAATGTCATACTCATCGCGTGTTCTCCCTTATTTGTCTTCATTTGATTCCGGTTGCGACAGATACTGTTTTTTCAGGTCGGCCAGAAGTTTTTTCATTTCTTGCACCGTCATCCGCCCGTGAACTTCGCCGTTGACGGTGACGACAGGAGCGAGGCTGCACGCGCCGACACACCGCGTCGTCGAAAGTGAGAAGTTTCCGTCCGGGGAAGTCTCGCCGTCCTTGATGCCGAGCGTTTCCTCAGCTTCCTTCAGCAATTCCTCGGCACCTTGTATGTAACATGTTGTACCCGTGCAGATGGAGAGGTCACAGCGTCCTCTCGGTATGAGCGTAAATCTCGAGTAGAAAGTGACGACCCCGTAAACGGTCGACAGTGGCACCTTTAACGTGTCTGCAATAATCCGTTGGACGTCGGAGGGGACATAGCCGAACCTGTTTTGCGCCAAATGGAGCGCAAGCATCAACATGCCTCGCCCATCCTTAATACGCTCTAGATCTCTTTCGAATGCGGCAATTTCCTTCTGTCGTTCTTCAGAATTGATATGACTGACCATAGCCTTAGAAACTCTCCCAATTATTATTCTCGGTGGATGCATATATTGTCTCATATGCTTTCGCCGAAACAAGTCGACGGATGCGATTCGTATTTTATCATACACCACGATGACGAGTAGAACGGGAAAACATCATATATAATTTGATTTCCCGTAACCATGTATCTTTTTTGTCGTCATATGGATTGAGTGCACCGATGACATGTCAAGGGATCACGTTTCCGGGTCATCGTTGGACTCGCTAATAAAAAACGCTCCTAACGGAGTTGTCAACAAACACGGAGGTTATCATGACAATGAAAAAGGAATCCAATACACGGACATTGAGTCTGCGACTTCGCGCCATTACTTTTCTTATCTGCCTATCGATTTTAGCCACGGCTGTTATTGGCTGTGAAGCGAAAAAAATAAGCGCAAGCACGCTCGCAAAACCTGCGGCCGTCGAGCCTAGTACTCTGTATGACGAGTTTTCTGATGCATTTCGAAAAGCGCTCTGGGAATTTGCGTTCAAGACATCCGGATCTGCCCTTACGGTCAAGGATGACGGCAACGCTCTTTACTCTCCTATCAGTCTGTACTACGCGCTCGCCATGGTAGAGGCGGGAGCCGGAGGTCACACGAAGGGCGAACTGCGCGCTTTTTTGGAAATGCTTGGTGAGACGGACGCCGGTGCGGAACTTCAGAAGTTGTACGCCCTGATGCTTCACGAGGGTACAAGTGAAGAGCTAATCGCCAACGCTGTCTGGATGCGCTCGGAGCTCGGCGATCTTGTCGGCCAAGACTGGCTCGATCAGCTGGCAAACCGTTTTTACGCCTCCGCTTTCAAAGTCGACTTCAAAGATAAAGCGACAGCCGAAAAGATGAGTAAGTGGGTGGAGGAACAGACGCGCGGCAAGATCAAACCGGAGGTTGATCCGACGGAAGCTGACATGATTCTGATGAATACGCTCTACTTCAAGGCGGAGTGGGCGGAGGCGTTCGAGGAAATGAGCAATCGGCAAGATTCCTTTTATGCGCCGTCCGGCACGCTCGCCGATGTGACGTTCATGAACAACACATATTTCAACCAAGAATACCTTGTGGCGGATTTATTCCGTGCGAGCGCAATCAAACTGAAGAACGGGAAAATCGATTTCATCCTTCCGAATGAGGGCGTATTGCCGGAGACGCTCCTCGCGAGCCCCGATTTCCTGAAGACAGTGTACGAAAGTGAAAGAAAGACGGCGGATATCGCGTTCAGTATCCCTAAGTTTTCGTACAAGACCAAGATCGACATTTTTGAGAAAATGAAAGCTTTGGGACTCAGAGAGATGCTGCAGAATAACCCCGATCTTTCGGTGATGCTACCGAACTCGGAGGCCATCGTCAGCCAAATCACACAGGAAGCCTTTATCGACTTGAACGAGGATGGCGTCGAAGCCGCCGCGTATACACAGATTGATATTAAGTTGACGAGCGCGCCTGTAATGGACGATGTTATCGAGATGACTTTCGACCGTCCCTTTATCTATGTCATAAGCGATGACGCGGGCGTGCCGCTCTTTGTCGGCGTCGTCAACAATCCGCTTGCAAGCTGATGATGGCGCGTCGGGCGACAAGATGACGAAACGTGGTTAAAGCTCATAAATCGACGCTTCGTAAGGCTGAAGTCCTCTCTCTCGCCTGTTATGCGTACTGATGATCAAGCGTCCCTCCGGGTTTCCGGTCGGGCGCTTGATCGGTTTATCCGATAAATTCGCCTCGATAAAGTATCGTTTGTCGCCGTACGTGCGGTAACACGCCCAGTAGTGGCGTTTTTTCTTCTTTACGAATTTGACATCTCCGTAGACGAGTCCTTTGTGGTGGCGCCGGATGTCGATGAGTTTTCGGTAGAAATGCCAGACGGAATTATCGTCCGCCCGTTGCGCATTCAAATGATTCGACCGATTACTTGATGATGACTCGATCCAAGGTGTGACGGGACTGAAACCGGCGTGCGGTTGATCATCCCAGGGGTACGGCGTACGCGCATGGTCACGACTGCCGGCTAATATATCACGCCAGCCTTGATCTTCGTTGCCTTCGGCGACTTTTTCACGGTAGTAATTTAAGCTCTCGACATCGCGGATGTCGTCCATGGAACGGAAGTCTTCATTGATGAGTCCTAGCTCTTGGCCTTGATAGAGGAATACCGTCCCGCGCATCGAGAAGAGAAGCAATGCCAACAGTTTCCCAAGCTGTTCACGGACGTGCGGATCGGGATTGACTTTGGAAATCATGCGCGGGTTGTCGTGATTTTCGAAGAAGAGGCTCATCCAGTGGTTACTTCCAAGCGCTTCCTGCTCGTTGATCATGTAGTGCTTGTAGTAATCGAGGTCGTATCGATAATCATCCCATCGCGTAAAGCCGGGGTTCTCAAGATGATCGAATGAAAAGACGAGATCCATCTCTCCGCGCTCTTCTCCGGCAAGCAGCTTGCTCATTTCACGCCCTACTCCGGGACATTCGCCGACCGTGAAGGCCCGGTAAGGCGTGAAAGCCCTCGTCTGCATTTCTCTTAGATGCTCGTGGAGTTTGGCGCCGAATACGTAGTGTTCGATGCCATAGAAGCTGAGCATCGCGCCGATCGTCTCGTTGCCTTCCGGCAGTCCCTCCGCTTTGGAGATATAGTTAATGACGTCGAGCCGGAATCCGGACACTCCTTTTTTCAGCCAGAAATGAAGGATCTCCATGATCTCGTCGCGGAGCGCTTCGGACTCCCAGTTCAGGTCCATTTGTTTTTTGCTGAACAAGTGGAGCCCCCAGACTTTTTCTTCCGGGAAATAGCGCCATGCCGAACCTCTGAAGAACGATGTCCAATTATTAGGCGGGGAAAGGACGTTCTTATCTTGAGCCTGAGAAGTATCGATATCACGTAGAAAATAGTAGTCGCGTTCAGGTGATCCCGGATCGCGCAAGGCTTCCTGAAACCATGCGTGTTCGTCCGATGTATGGTTTAAGACCATATCCATGATCAGGCGCATATCGCGCTTTTCGAGCTCGGCGACAAGCTCGTCGAAATCGTCTATCGTGCCAAAATCTTCATGAATATCGAAATAATCGGAAATATCATAGCCGTTGTCGTCGTCCGGGGATTGATAGATGGGGGAAAGCCAGAGAGCATCGACGCCGAGCTCTTTCAAATGGTCAAGTTTTTGGATGATCCCTTGCAGATCACCGATGCCGTCCGCGTTCGAGTCGCAAAAGGAACGCGGGTAGATCTGGTAAATGGTCGCTTCTTTCCACCATGCCGGCGTCGGTTTACCCGTCTTATTGACAGGTCGCTCTTGCTCGATGTTGAGCAGATGAAAAAAACTATCCATGAAGGCGTCGTTCAGTTGCCCGCGCGAAAGTTTCGCCAGCGTGTGGAAGCGAAGACGGCGGAGAAGCTTGTTTTTCAATAGGAGAGGATTTAGCCCTAACTCCAACAAGAGCCGGTAACACATGTCGTGCCCGACTGGGTGGTCGATGATTTCGCCCAGCCGGCTGTTTTTACTCAGCAATGTCATGTGTCTCCTCACTAGCCTGTTTGCGTACGGCAATCTCGTCCACGATGCGTTCGAAGAACGCCTCATCGATCTTGTAGAAGCGACGGTAGATGAAGTAGCTGAGAGCGATTATCACAAGAGGCAAGATCATCATCGATGTTTTGAACAGCATCAGTCCCGACGATGTCATATCGGCAGGCCCTCCGGCTTCCTTCATGCCGGAGAGGATGACGGTCGCGCCGACGATGCCGCTTGCGATGGCAGCACTGAGTTTATTGATGAACGGCTGAAGAGAGAGCGTGATGGAATCGTTGCGCCGCCCCAGTTTCCATTCGCCGTATTCAACGCAATCGGCAATAAACATCAACATAAGCACTTGTATCCAGCCTTGGCCCACGAAGATGAAAATTCCGGCGACGGCGATGATGGCAATTTTCCCGGGAGGCGCGATGAAGAAAAGAATGTAGCCGATGACGATCAAGATGGTCGACAGCGTGTAGATGTGTTGGCGCTTCATGTATTTCCGTAAAAGTGGAAATATGGCGAGCGCGCCAATCTGTGAGACGCCGAGAATGAGAGCGAACACGGCATATGTCTCTTCATTGCCGTAGTAGTATTTGAAGTAATACTGTCCGAAAGAAGTTGTCGTGACGTATCCCACCATGAAGAGCGTCATCGCGACGGTTGTCCAGAGGAGCTGGTCGTTTTGGAAAATGACGCGGAACATCTCTTTGGGTGTTGTCTTCGCCGTCTGAGAGCGAATACCTCGATCTTCTTTAACACCGATCACGGTGATGGTCTGCGTAAACAGGAAAGCGCCCATGGCGACCAATGCAAGGATAAAGTAGCCTTTTTGCATACTGCCTGTCGCTTTGCCGAGGGCGTTCGTGATCGGGACAATACCGACGACCATCGCGAACATGCCGACGTTGGCGCAGATGCGGGCGATCGAGCCGGCTTTTTCTCTTTCTTTCTGATCGTCGGACAACGAGGGGATCATTGACCAGTACGCGATGTCGTTCGCCGTGTATCCGATCTCCCACAAAATGTAGATGATGAGGAAAATGAGTGCGAAAGAAAAGCCTCGAACTCCGTAATCTACGAAAAGAAAGATATAGAAGATACAGCTGAAAATCATGCCTATGACAATCCACGGCTTGAACCGACCGAAGCGGCTACGCGTGTTGTCGACGATGACGCCCATGAACGGGTCGTTGAAGGCATCGAAGACCCGCGTCAGAATCATCGCCCCCGTGACGTACCACATCGTCGTCGCATCGAGCTCTAGGATATCGGTCAGATAGAACATGAGGTACATGCTGACCATCGTGTAGTAAAAGTCTCGACCGACCGTTCCAAGACCGTAGAACCAACGGTTTTTTACATTGCGTCGTTTCTCATTCATGGCGATTCACCTCTTGTTGAAAATATACCACAGCAAATTGGCCGAGAGGCAGACGCATCGATTGGAGTATAATCGCGAAACATACACGGGTGTATAATTAAGGGGCAGTGCCGACACGGAGAATTGTTTGTGAGGACGGGTGACTCTTCCGGCACTGTACGAGTCAACTCAAGGAAGGTTTGCCATATTAATAAGCTGAGTATAAAAAACAACTCGCCGTTCAAAGCATTATTGCGCAATCCACCCCTTCTGATGACGGTTCTCTACCTCGCCGTCGTGGCTCTGGGAACGGCGCTTCTCAGTTTGCCGATTGCGACAGCGACGGGGGAGTGTGCAAGTTTCATGGAGGCGCTCTTTACCGCGACGACGGCGCTTTGCGTCACGGGTCTTGTCACGGTGACAACGGCGACCTATTGGTCTCTATTCGGTAAAATTGTCATTTTGCTTCTCATCCAACTCGGCGGTCTAGGGATTGTCACTGCTGCAGCCGGTCTCGCGATGACGCTCAACATGCGGATCACGATGAGGAGCCGTCTTGCGATCGCCGCGGAAAAAAACGCGGAGACTCCGAGAGGCATGGCGCGGCTGATCCATTTTGTTCTCGTCGCGACGTTCGCGATTGAACTCTTCGGAGCGGCCGTTCTAGCAACGAGATTTGTTCCGGCATTTGGTTGGAAGACAGGTATGTGGTATGCCGTTTTTCATTCCGTCTCGGCGTACTGCAATGCCGGTCTCGATATTCTGGGCGCTAATTCGTTGGAGATGTGGGCATCGGACATTGTTGTCATTCTCGCCATTTCGATGCTCATTATTCTGGGTGGTATCGGATATCCCGTCTATCGCGACATCATCAAAGGGCGCCGATGGAAGAAGTTTCGGCTCCACACGAAAATCGTTGTCGCGACAACAGCCGTGCTTCTCATCGGCGGAACGATCTTGTTTTGGGTTCTCGAACGCAAAAACCCCGCGACTATGGGCAATCAGCTGTGTGGTATTCAGTGGCTCAATGCATTTCTTCAGTCGACGACGACGCGTACGGCAGGGTTCTCTTCTATCCCTCAAGGATCCCTGACTCACGCGTCCGCGCTTCTCGCGATCACTTTGATGTTCATCGGCGGATCGCCTGTCGGGACGGCAGGCGGTGTCAAGACCACGACACTCGTCGCATTGCTTGTCAATACGAGGGCGGAGGCGACCCGTAGGAAAGAGACGACCGTCTTCAAGAGGCGTCTCCCGGTTGAGATTGCGCGCCGGGCGTCAACAATCGTACTTGTGTCCGCTCTTTGGATTCTCACGGCATGTTTTATCATTACAATAACCGACCCGCATGTGGTTTTTATCGACGTGCTCTTTGAAGTCATATCGGCGTTCGGTACGGTCGGTCTGTCGCGCGCGAATACGGCTATTTTCAGCATAGGCGGTCAACTCGTCTTGATCGCTACGATGTTGTTTGGCAAATTGGGACCCTTGACCGTACTCTATGCGCTGGTAACGCGACAACGATTTGATTCGGAGTTCAAGCAGGCGGAAGAACATATCATGATCGGGTAGCGCGTACATTTTTGCTGATGTCGACTAAGAAACGGGTGTCCATTACAATAAAAGCAGCTGAAGATTGGAGTCTCATCGGCTTTGAAGATTAAAGAAGACAATAAGATACGAGGCTTTTAGTATGAAAAAAATAAAAGATGTTGCCGTAATCGGTTGCGGCAGATTCGGATATCAGGTGGCGATTACATTGACGCAGGTGGGCGTTGATGTCATTGCAATCGATGAACAGGAAGAGATTATCAATAAGCTTTCAAACGATGTCACGTACGCCGTTTGCGCCGACGTCACGCAGGAAAATGTCCTCGCGGAGATCGGAATCGGTAACTGTGAGGCCGCCGTTGTCGGTATCGGTGATCGCTCGGAAGCAACCATCATGGCGACGCTCGCATGCAAGGAGCTCGGCATTCCGATTATTATCGCCAAGGCGAAAAACGAATCGGTCGCTAAAGTGTTGCGCAAGATCGGCGCGACGCAAGTTGTCATCCCTGAACGCGATCAGGCGACGAAATTGGCCCTTTCGCTCGTGTCGAACAATATGTCGGAAATTATTGAGCTTTCATCATCGCATTCTGTCATGGATATAACTTGTCCGGAATCGTGGGTCGGGAAGAGTCTCAAGGAGCTCGAGATTAGACCGAAATACGGCGTGACGATCATCGGGATCATCCGCAAAGGGCAACCTATGATCAGTCCGAATGCCGATGATGTCTTCGAAGAGAGAGATCACTTGTTTGCGCTCGGAGATAACAAAGCGCTGACGCGACTTTCAAAAGAACTGCACGGATAGTGAGCGTGCGTTGAACCTTTCATTTTCTCCCGTATCCGCGAGCTATCCGATTGTTTCCTGTTGATTTTCCTCGTTTTGGGACGTCTCTGAGCAAACTTTACTTGTCTCGGACGCTTGTTTGTTGGCGGCGTTGCGCTTATTGACTTGCTCGCGCAATATTTTATAGATGGTGGCGGCTAGGGGAACGCCTAGTAAAACGCCGCCGATTCCTCCCAAGCCAGCACCGATGATGACGGAGGTGAAAACCCAGATGCCCGGCATGCCGATCGACCGACCGACGACTTTAGGGTAGATGAAATTGGCCATCAATTGTAGAAGAATAATAAGGAACAGGAGGAAAAGGAGTGCCTTGTTAATGCTAAGCGGAGCGATCATGACGAAGCCGACGGCGCCACCGATAAAAGAGCCTATGACCGGGAGCAATGCGCAAAAACCGACGGCCGAGCCGACCATAGGCGCGTACGGGAATCCAAAGATCAACATACCCACGGTGACTATCGTGCCCACGATCACTGCCTGTAACAACTGACCGGCAAAAAATCCTGCAAACGTATCGCGTGCGACAGCCAGAACATGGTACAAGCGACGCTTTGTGACAGGTTTCAAAAAAGCGACAAAGAGTCTGTCAAATTGCCCGCTCAACTTTTGCCTGTTAAGTACGATATAGATCGCAAAAATAACGGTAAAGATAATGGAAACGAGGGCGCTCATGACGGATCCCGTGATCGTGAAAACAGTACTTCCGAAATCAGAGATGAGATCGACCAGCTTTTGCATGGTGGGTGAATCTTTCGAGCTCGCATCTTTGATTATGTCTCCGATCCAAGGGATATTCTCCGTCTTTTTCTCGAGAAAATCAGTAACTGAGTGATAGGCAGGTTCCAATTGCTGGACGAGAAGGCTGCCGGTTTCAATTAGCTGTGGAATGACGAGATAGAGAAGTAACGCGATCAGAAGCAACACGACGGCGATAGAAATAAAGAGCGCGAGAGGAGTTCTCACTTTCTTTAAGAGAGGTTTCTCTGTCTTCGGAAAGAGCATATGCTCGAACGAGTTAACCAGCATCGTCAAGATAAAGGCGAGAATGGCTCCCGCGATCAGGGGCGATAGCGTTGAAAGAAGTCTCCCGGTTCCGGACAACAGTCTCTCCGAGCGGACAACCAAAAGCGCGATCACCCCGGCGAGGACCATCATTCTGATCACGAAACTCTTGTGCTGTTCCAGCTTCAATTTCATGGATTCATCTTACCATGCCGCAATGCTTATTTGGTCCTATTGGAGAGAAGATCTATTTAGGGTCTGCTGAACGAACATCAAGTGCCTGATATCAGTGCATTACAGGGACATATTCGGTACAATAGGTGCAAGGGAAAAGGCGTAAAAGCGCTGAAACCCTTGCACTTTGAAATTGGAGATTA
>JAAZKT010000079.1 GCA_012799695.1 Clostridiaceae bacterium | reverse complement strand
GGAGATTGCAAAGAAACCTGCCGAGATGACGAAAGCCAACAGGAGATTGCAAAGAAACCTGCCGAGATGACGAAAGCCAACAGGTGAACGCAAGGAACCCTGTCGAAACGACAAGAGCCAAACGCCAAACAGTGAGATATAAACATGACGGTACTTAAGACTTACATGAAATTGCTTGTGAAGAACGGCGTTGTCGTTCTGCCGTTTTTTCTCATCTATATGATCTTGGCCCTCCTTATCGGACAAAGTTTCGGAGGTGACTCTTCCCAGGTGTTCCAACCGACGCAGATGGATGTCGTCATTTCAGATTCTGAGAATGATCAAGTGGACGATTTTGCGTCATGGCTGGAGAGCCAAGGTCACAACGTCGCGCGTAAATCGTTGACGGAAAAGGAAGCACGAGAAGAAATATTTCTGGAGCGTATCAAGGTTGCCTACTTGTTTCCCGATACTACGGAAGAACTTCCTATCGTACTCGCCGATCAAAAGTCGGGCGCAGGTTATTATGCGGGCTCATTGGCGGAGACGTTTTTTCGATACCATGACGCTTATCGTCTAGAAGACGGCTCAATCGATCGCACCGCTCTTTTCGAGACACTCTCACAAAAGATGCATGTTGAAATTGACATCATGAATGATGCCGACGGGTCAGAGGGCGATGTCGGGTCGGTTGTTGCCGCAATGTCCGGGGCGGCATATGTCTTGTTAGCTGTGTCGCTCAGCGTCCTTCCGCTCGTCAATGAGGCTTTCACGCGTCCCGGCGTCTTCGAACGCTCAATCGGCTCCCCGTATAAGTCAAGCAAGCGCGTTCTTGAATTGTACCTAGGGTCGGGGATCGTTGTGTTCGTTTCTGCCGCCGTGCTTTTCGGTTTTTCGTTGTTCACAATCCATCGCCACGCCACAGCTGGTCAAATAGGTCGCGTTGCTTTGAACTACTCGGCTTACGTACTCTGTGTGTTGTCGATCGGCAACATCGTTATGAATCTGACGCGCAACCGCGCCGCCATCTCTGCGATCAGCACCGTCTTTTCGCTTGGTCTTTCATTTATTTCCGGTGCATTTGTCCCGCAGGAGCTTGTCAGCGAGTCCGTTCTTAATGTATCCAAAGCATTCCCAATGTATTTTTTCATCCGCGCGAATCGCAATTCTCTTGTTTGGGAAGCAATGGTGCCCGATATCTTGATGCAATTGGTCTTTTTTACGGTGTACGTTGTGATCGCTTTCGTGTTGCAGCGTTTCGCCGGTCGCTCGCGCAAGACAATAAAAACTGCGACTTCATTGACAAGCGACATCGGCGCTTAGTCTGTTCGCCGGTCGTGCCGCACGGATATGCATAGCACACGGCGCGTAAGCTCCATTTTGCATCTTTGCCCCAAAGTGCAAATCGACCTCTACGTCTAAATCGAAGTCGGTTTCATCGCCAACCGGTCGTGCCGCGAAAACAGCCGAGAATTTGCTAAAATAATGAGACCGCATGCGGCGCACGTGGGAAGCCCTCTTTAAGGATGAGCCCGCAGGTGCAGCACGGAGTCACACT
>JAAZKT010000002.1 GCA_012799695.1 Clostridiaceae bacterium | reverse complement strand
GATCTGATTCTTCTCGTTCTCGCAAGGTGAGCGCCATATCGGATCGTATGATGGCACTTTTTATGGGAGTACCGTCCTTGCCATTCATGCCACGATTCACAGAGGGATCATCCTCGCCGCTCACATCATCTGTCAGGGCGACCAGCGTCATAGCTAGCGGTTCAGGCGATTCTCCCGAGGAAAGCGGCTGATTAAATGCGTCGTCACTCAAGCGCTTATTGAGCTCCGTGACGGTAATCTTGGCAGGAGTGGAGGCAGCCTTACTGTGCGGAATAGTAGCCGACAAGAGTGTGGCGATCGCATCCACTTCGCTCGCCGTTGTCTTCACGCTATGGCAGTCCGGTTCCAAGTGATTCGCTTCATCGGCTACCTTGTTTTGTCTTTGTCGCTCCTCGACGGCGGCGACAATTTTCGAAAATGGCGTGACGCTCGCGTCCAAGTATGAAAACTTGAAGTAACCTTCCGATGACTCCACCATTTCATTAGTCCGTGCGGGTTCGCGGACGGCGAGAACTGACAGCATCAATTCCAAGTCGTCTTTCGCATTCGCGGAAAGACTCTCAGGGACGACGGTTCTGCCAGTCCGCTCCGTTGCACCGAGATGTGATGTGAGATGATCGGCTTCCTCAAGAATTGTCTTGATGTCAACGATATCGCCCAGCGTTTTTTTAATCGGTGAGATCAAGATGAGACGCTCTTTTGCTCGCGTCATCGCGACATAGAGGAGACGCCACGACTCTGCACGGTCAAGTCTATTTTCAGACAGACGGAAAGCTTCGTTGAACGCGTTATTGTAGACCGTCAGTCCGCCCTCATCGATGGTGTAGCTCGATAGTCCATACAGTTCCGAGAAGAATACGCGGTCATTATTTGAACGACCTTTCACGCTTGCATCAAGTCCGCCCAGCAGGACATAATCCCATTCAAGTCCTTTGCTGCTGTGGCGCGTCAAGACGTGGACGGCACCATCCACTAAGGTCGATTCATCGTCATCTTTTAGTGATTGTCCGAGAGCCTTTTGGAGCTGAGCGAGCATGGAACGCACACCGAAACTGCCCGTTCGGTCAGGAGGCTCAAAGAGCGCTATTAATTGTTCCAGTTCTCTATAATGACTCGCTCCAAGGTCGCCGCGCGTGATGTATGGCACATAATCCGACTCGAGAAAAATAGTGTCGAGCAATTCGCGTGCGTCGAGTTCAGTCGCCAGCATTCTCCAGCGTTTCATTCTCGCATCGAATTGTTTCATCTTTTCGGCGATGTCCGAAGAGAGGTTCGTTTTGCAAAAGAATCTCAGACGGTCATGGAAGAAACCGGTGACCCCACGAGTCCCTTTCGTGCCCGACTTATCGTTTTCCTCGTCGTTAAAATTGAATGTCGTCTGCCCTATGTTTGCCAGTTCCTCGCTTGTGAACGGGACTGGAGCGAAAGGTCCGACCATGGTGGAGATGAGAGGGATATCCTGTCGAGGGTTGTCAAGGACGGCGAGCAGTGCTTCTACCTGACGGCTCACGAGATTGTCCGGGAAAATGCGCCCCGAACGGCTCGCTACGGGGATGCCGTATGCGCTCAATACTTCTTCAAATTGGCGACAATGATCGTTGGTGCGTAGCAGGACGGCAATCGTTTCAGGTTTTGCTCCTGCGTCCAGCAATTCACCGATTACGCGCGCGGCGATGAAAGCTTCGCTTTCAACCTTAGACATTTTACCGGGAAGTTCCGGCGTGAGAGAATCGGATGAGTCCTCCTCGTCTTGCGCTTGGGCAACGCCGTCATCGAGGTTGTCGCAGTTTGTTGCGATTTCCCACAAGACTTCGGGAAAGTGACGAGGATTTGGTTCTTCAGTCTGTTCAGCGCGGGCGCGGTGGATCTCGAACATCTGTGTCTCGTCGTACTCGATCTCTCCGACCGATTCTGTCAAAAAAGCACTGAAAAAGTCATTGACGAATTCGATGATGCCGGGACGGCTTCTAAAGTTTCGATTCATAAGACTGAGATAGCCGAGCTGATGGGATGAGAGCGACGGTACAAAGGGCTGATCATGATCGATTACTTGTGACTTATTGACGCGTGCTGAGAACAGTTGAGGATTCGCGTAGCGGAAACGATAAATGCTCTGCTTGATATCTCCTACCATGAATACATTCCTGCGGTCGATGGCGGAGATGATGGCATCCTGTATGCTGCTCGTATCTTGATATTCGTCGATGTAGATCTCATCGTAAAGCTGACTGATGCTTTCGCGGATTTCATCCTTCTCGAGGATTGCGAGTACACCGTGCTCGAAGTCGCTGTAGAGGGCTGCATTTCTTCCGAACCTCATTTTCTTGTACTCATTGTCGACGAGAAGCGTCACCTCTAAGAAACGAGCGACCTGCCCCGCCCCGGTGAGCATTGATTGTTTCGCTGTTTCAGCGAGAATCGTAAAGACAGGCGGGTGGTGTGAAATATACTGTTCGTTTCTTCCCGTACGTTTGACTTTATTTGAGATGAGGGCTGTGAGAGGGAGGATTTCGCGCAAGAATTGCTCTATGTAGTTGTTCTTGTCGATCACTTTCTGGTTTGTCGAAGAGGTCGTCGCGCTACGACGCGGCACTTGTAGTTCGGGCAATGTTTGGCCGATTTGGACAATCTCGTCCCAGCGCTCTTTTGATCGCCCGGAGGAGCGCGTAAGCGCCGTGACAACATCTTCCATCTCCTCCGTCGCAAGCGCGAGATGAATCATGTGGTCTTTCTTCCCAGTTTCCCCTTTCTTCCTCCACTTATCTAATTCATCAAATATACGGCTGTAATGGCTTGTGTTTCGTAGTTCGTCGAGCGCTGACGATGCCGTTCTCAACGTCTCATCGAATAGTTTCCACCAGTACTGGATAACGACGCAGTCCGGAAAAGATGCAATAGCAGTCATGTATTTTTCGTATGCGTCTGCGATTAGACGCCTATAATAAGGTAGACTGCGAAGCTTCCCTAACATGCGCACGATTGATTCGCGAAAAGGCTTGTCGTTCAGTTTTGGGGCATAGGCGATAGAGGTCGCTTTGAAGTCGCGGAGCCAGTCCGCATAGGAGCAATCACGTCCTCCAAGCACGAAGGGCGTAATTCCGTCGGAAAGGTCAGGTATGCCGCGAGGGACGGTCGCATGGAAGTCGCGCTCGTCTTCGTCCGATTTGGGGCTTCTTTCCGATCGATTTGAAATGGTTGAGGCGGCGCTTGCAGTTTTTTGTCCTGCCACGTGTTGTTCTAATCTGTCGACTTCGGTAAAGAGAGTTGTCAGAACCGTATCGACTGCCTTATCGCGGAGTATTTCTTCTTCGGTGCCCTGCAAGACTTCATATCCGGGTTCTAGATATGGCTTACCCTCTTTGTCCGTGAATTCTGCCAGATAAGAGGAGAGAATGTGGTTGCAAAAGGCGTGAATCGTTGAAATTCGGGCGAGCGGGAGTTCGCGGATTAAACGGTCGATGTGATCGCGTTCGTATGCATCTTTGGCGGTATCACGCAAGTCCCGAAAACTTGACATGATTTTAGCCTTCATTTTGTTCGCTGCCAGTTCCGTAAACGTCACGACGAGGAGGCGGGAAGGTTTCACGATATTTTTCAACGCACGGACCGTGATGCGTTCGGTCAGAACAGCAGTTTTTCCCGAGCCAGCCGCAGCTGATACGAGCAATCGTTCAGGCTCGTTGAATTTAATCGCATGCTTTTGTGCATTTGTCCATGTGATGTTTGTCATGGCGGCCCCGTACTCCTTTCTTCAATCCTCCGTGCGTAAGGGTTCATCGTGCGGAGCAGATATGCGCGTTTGCGATGTACTCTCTTCCATCTTATCTCAATTTCTCTCATTCTATCCTGAATATCGCCGATAGTTGCAGGCTCGTGATATGATTCATGCTAGATGAATTGTGAAGCGAGCACACTCGTACACTGTTCGGAGATGTTCACGCGTTTCGGGGAGGCATGGACTCTTGAGACACAAAACTATTCTGGCCGTCGTTTTGATCACCCTCGCGATGTCATGGGTTGTCGCATGCAATCCGAGCACATTAGATGCTCAAGAGCTCGTGACGATTCAGGTGGTCGGTGCCGACGGATACGGTACGCTGTCGCTCCGGTCGAATAGAGCGAGAATTGCCGAGATCATCCGCGAAGAGGGCGAATCGGTTGGCGATACGGACGAAAAACAGTTGCACCGGCTCTTTGTCAGAGAGGCGGCGATGAATTCCCTCATTTTTTCCTCCGACAAGACGATGGACTTGAAGAACGGCGATGAAATCGTTATCCACGCAACTTATGACGAAGAACTGGCGAAGTTGGGAGGAGTCCGGTTCAAAAATCTAAAATTTACGTACGTTGTCGAAGGGCTTGAGAAGGCGCGACCGATCGATATCGATACGGAGCTGGATCTCGCTTTCGTCGGCTTTGAAAGTCGAGGGACGGCGCACCTCGCGCTGTCGGGCGATTTGGAGCGTTATCGCGAACACTTCGACTTTATTTTCGTGACGCCGAACACGTATTTGTCAAACGGAACGACGGTGGACGTCCATGTGAGACCGGACAACACCGCCCTGACGGCACAAGGCCGTATCGCGGAAGAGAAAGTTCTGACTTTCACGGTGAGCAATCTTAAACCGTTGGAATCGGTCGACGTATTCGAGAATGTCGTTCTCTCTTTCGACGGCGTCAGCGACTTCGGAAACGCTTCGATCGATACGATGAGATTGCCCATAGATTGGATTGAACCCGGTACCCACACGGAGCCGCCGCTCTCCTTTTCCGCGACGCCGACAACGAATTTGGCAAATGGAGACAAGGTAACCGTTGTGGCGACAGTGAACCGCGACTGGTTTGCTGATCGCGGACTGTTTGTCGAAGTATTCTCAAAGGACTTTACCGTTGGCGGTCTTAAAGATTACCCGCGTAATCTCGATCGCGTCGACTTGATGCCGCTCTTCAACAAACTTCAGGAGCCTTTGCGTGAAGACATACAGATGCGGTTGCTGGATAACATGTGGAACGAAGATTTTCGCGTCGGAAATCCTGTCAGTCGCTGGGACATTCAAGATAAGCGTGGCGTTGTCCGCATTTACTATGGATATCTGCAGTCAAACCGAGCCGACAATTTCGTCGCGCTTATTTACAAGTTGGAAGTCAGCGGCATATGCGTGGAAGCGACACCTTATCAGAGTCGCTACGAAGTAGGCGCAGAACTTTCCAAGACGCTTTACCTTGTCTACGTGGTCGACTCCATCATGCATGATTCGAACCGTGTCGATGACTTTGAGGAATTCAGCCTGAAGTTTCACAGCAATCTGGAACTGTCCGCCATTTCTCAGTTTAAGGAAGAGTATGGAGGAGCCGGCGTGGTCGTCGTCGACGCCACCGTCCCCGAACAGGTTAAGTTTAGTGATGAATGAGCGCATGAACGCGCATTTTCCGTTTCATCTGATGTCGTTGGGGTGAGCAACGTGCTTGTGCTATGATATTCAAGTGCCCATTTCTGTATAGAAGGGGCGATAGAAATGCTTGTGCGCGATTGCCGTCGCTGTCGGGCATTGGGGGGTAGTCTCTCATGCGAGAGGAGAAAAACAATTTACCTGAATCAGATGAGTTGTATTCAGGAGACTGTAGACAGCGATGCCAAGGCGACGACGTCGATGCTGAATTTGACGATCGTCACGTTCCGATTTCAACTTCATCAGCTCATACGGAGCATAAAGGGATCGCATCGTCAAAAAGGCTACCGAACAATTCCGTCAGAACCCCGCAAGTTCGACGCCCAAGTCTTCGCTTGAACGGTGAGGCTCAAGCAGATACGGCAACATCCGGACAACCGAACGGCAAGCGCCTGCTTATGCCGGTAGAAAAGGACTTTTTTAAGCGTTCATCCCAAGGATCAAATGCGAGCAAAATTAGGTTGTCGGCGATATTGCTAAAAATCAAAAGCAAAGCCATGAGCGAACGTTTTGCTTGTATGACGAAGTACGCCTTGCTGTTTTTTGTTCAACATTTTTTGTGTGAGTTCATTATTCGCGTTACAACGAGCTCCAATTTCTTTAGCATCGGCATTCTCCATTCGACGCTCTTTATCATTTCCAGTTCTTTTTTCGCTGCCGGAGTCGTCAGCCTCTTTCCGCGGCGCGGACGTAGTGTGTTCCTTGTTGTCGCGTTGTTCTTTTTGCCGTTCATTTATGGAGCGCAACTGATTTATTACCGCTTTTTCAGGACTTTTTTCGTCTTTTATTCGATTGGACACGGCGGGCAAGTCGCGCAATTCCTTGCCGACATTATGCTTAAGATTTTGCGCAATCTGCCGTGGATTTTCTTATCGTTAATACCGTTTATCGCGTATTTTGTTTATTTCCGCAAGCGTTTTTTGGCTGCATGTTTGGCGTCCGCGGTTCGTGTTCGCGACTCCTTGATCTGTTTCGCGCTTGCGGTCGTGATGTTCGGCGTCTCGATCGCGAGCATGGCATTTAACCGCTCGTACAATAGTCCTTGGCAAAACTTTTTTTACGAGAATGAGATCTTGACGGGAGCGAATCAATTCGGCCTTCTGACTGCTATGGGTGTCGATGTCAGTCATCTCATTTATCCTCGTTCAGCGCCGTTTACTCCCGATCTCTTGCCGGATCCTATTGAATCGACAGAGCCTTCCGAGCTCCCCGATCCTTCAGCCGATCCGTCCGAAACCGACCCCCCGATCGTCATCGAGCGCCTGCCCCAAGTCCTGCCTGTCGATTTTGAGAAAAGACTCGGTGAAAATAAGCCTGACGATGATGCGCCCGCCGTTTTAGCTGGAAAGACGCGTGCCGATATGCTCCGCTATTTGGACACTGTTTTCTCGCGGACGATCCCGACGTACACGAATGAGTACACAGGAAGAGGCAAAGGCTTTAATCTCATTTTTATAACGGCGGAGAGTTTTTCGCGTTATGCGATGCATCCTGAGCTCACGCCGACCCTGTGGAAAATGTGGCATGAAGGCATTCACTTCAAAAACTTCTACAACCCTGTCTGGACAGTATCGACTCTCGACGGCGAGTACGCAGGAATATGCGGCATGATTCCGAAGCAGGGCGTGTGGACTTTGACAGAAGCACAAAACAACGATCTCGCCCAGGCGCCGGGCAACCTGCTCAATCGACTCGATTACACGACATACGCTTGGCATAATCACACGTGGACTTATTACAAGCGCCACCTTTCCCATCCTAACCTCGGCTATCTATACAGAGGTTTGGGTAACGGTCTGTCCGTGAGAAAAACGTGGCCCGAGTCAGATTTGGAAATGATGGAAAAAACGGTATCGGAATTTATCGACAAAGAGCCGTTTCACATCTATTATCTGACGGTCAGCGGACACAGCGCCTACACGCGAATTGGCAACATGATGGCGTCGCGCCATTATAACGTTTTCAAACACCTCGATCTCCCGGAAGAGGCCATCTGTTATATGGCTGCGAATTACGACTTAGAGTTGGCGTTAGAGTACCTGCTCCAACAACTCCGAGATGCGGGCATCGCCGACAGGACTCTCATCGTTGTCAACCCCGACCATTATCCGTATGCGATGGAAAAGGCCAATTACGACGCCTTGGCGGGGAAAAAGCTTGATGAAACGTTCGGTGTCTATGAGAGTGCCGCGTTCTTCTATCACGACGGGATCGAACCGGAAGTGATCGAGAAATATTGCAGCAGCCTCGATTTGTTGCCGACGGTCTATAACTATATGGGACTCCCGTACGACTCGCGTATGCTTTCGGGAAGGGATATCCTCTCGGATCATGAAGCGCTCGTGATTTTTAACGGCAGGAGTTGGATTTCAGACTACGGCAAGTACGACGCAAAGACAAGTACTTTCACGCTACATGAAGGGCAGATACTTGAAGAGGATGAAGAAACATACGTCGGTCGGATCAATCGAGAAGTCAGAATCAGGTTCGAGACGGCAAAGCTCATCATCGATTCAGACTATTATCGCGACCTGATGCCGGCGGAAGTCTGGGAACAGACAAGACAACCGTACCGCGAATGGATGAATGAGAATCCGTGGCCCGTTCCAGAGAAACCTCAACCTTCAACGACTTCCGCGACGGAAAGCGAAACTGAACAGACGACAACGACTCCGTAGCGAGGCTGAGCGCTTTGATGCTCCGCGATTTTTCTTGAAGTCCGGCGTCGGCAGTTACATGCAAGGTCTTTGTGGAATCGTCTAGATTTCTGTTTCGCCTGTGATTTCCATAAGGATTTCTTTTTTCTTATCCGTATTGGTTTCGCGCGGCAATGGTGCGTTTCTCGCGAGGCGAAGATCGTATCCGCAGGCAGCGCGCCAATTACAGTAGTGGCAGGGTGAGAAATCGGCATGGCGGATGGTCGGTCTGGCGGGGAATGCTCCGGTGAGGATATGGCGGATCGTTTCCATGGCTTTCTTTTCAGCGAATTGGGCTGCGCCGTCAACGTCACCCGGTTCCCACCTCCTCTTTTGGCTTTCGAGTTTTTTTCTAATCTCGTTTTTATCAACCGCGGCGTTGTCATATACGTCGGCAACTTTCGTATCCAGTTCCTCAAAGCCGCAGAAATAGAGTTCGTCAACTTTTTTCTCAGGAAAGGCAGTCTCAAAAGCAAGCTTGTAGAGCGGGAGTTGGATATCTGTGCCGTCCGAAAGATCCAACCACGAAAAAACTTTACTTGTCC
Organism: Clostridiaceae bacterium; assembly: GCA_012799695.1. Taxonomy (GTDB): domain Bacteria; phylum Bacillota; class Clostridia; order Saccharofermentanales; family DTU023; genus UBA4923. The sequence continues at coordinate 7,827 of JAAZKT010000002.1, read as the reverse complement.
TCTTAAAATCGATGATGCGTACTTTGCCCGCGGGATTTTCTTCTATGAGGTCGATTAATCCGCGTAAAGTAAAACGGAGGGTGTCGACATGCAAGACGTACGGTTCCGAGTCGGAGTGGGGGAAGTACCACTCTAATAAACGTGGCGAGTATCCATCCTCTTGACTAAATTCCGCGAGGGCGTGAAGGGCCTTGCTCGCAAAAAACCTCAGCCTTTCACCAATGCTACCCGATGAAGACGGCAACGCGTACCATCGGAGACTTGGGTTGCTTGTCGCGGTGTTATAGAGTTTTCGTATATAATCTGTCGACTTCACATCGCTACGCCAGAGAGTGGTGATTTCGCTGATTTTCTCCGGTGTGTCGGCGTGTTGTAGACGATCGATCAGATCTGTTGTCGCAAGCTCCACAAGGCTGTGTAGCAAGGTGCCTTGCAGGTTCGATTTATCTTCTGCTTTGACGCGTTCTTTCGCGCAGGCGACGTGTTCTGCGAAGTAGAGGAAGGGGCACTTGTTGTATTTTTGCAGCAGTGAGATACTGACACCGTTTCCTGACAGGAAGATGCTGCTGGAGAGTTCCGGCGGGAGCATGGTGTGATCGGCTATTTTATCGGCGAGCTCCAGCAATGGACGCTCTGTCTTTCTTTCTCGATCAACAGCCGCTCGCCATGTGGATGGTGCTTTCGCATTCCAGCGCATGATACGCTGAGCCGCCTGCAAGGCATTCCACCGTACGTCGGGAATTCGACCGGGCTCTACGACGGTGCTGAGATTATTCGGTTTTTGATCTTTTAATCCTTCGCCTTCTTTCGACGGCTTAACCTTTAGGTTGTCGAACACGTACGATTGTCCGTCTTCACCGATCGAGGGCACTGAGAGGTAGAGAGCGTGTGTCGGTCGCGACAATAGCATATGGACGAGCCAAGCTTGCGAGGCGGGGTCGTCTTTCTGCAAATTAGGAAAAGGCTTTTTAGTCTTTTCAGATAGAAGTTCACGTTCCTCATCGCGCAAGTAACCTTGCTGTTTGTTTTCAGGAGGAAACGCAGTTGCCGTCGCGCCCAAAATAAAGAGAACACGGCACGGCCACGTCGCCATCGCTTTGAGTGAACCGACCCGCACGTGGTCGGCGCCCAAAGGCACTGCAGGGAGCACAAGTCCTTCAAGCCCGGCAAGCAGTAGTTGCGTGTAATGATCCTGTGAGATACGTGTTTTTCCTAGGAGTTCACGACACTCCCGCAAAAGATCGACGGTCGCGTTCCACGAAGAGACGAGCAGTGTGGCACTGTCTTGGCGCTTCTGTTCTATAAGCGTGTCAGTTCTCTGCATGACACGATCAGCAGGTGAACTGCGTTGTCCGCTAAATAGATAATCGAGAAGCAGTTCACTCTTGTCGTATCCGTTTCTGAGCCCACGCATTTCTGAAGTGACGGTGAGGAGGTGAAATACATCTTTTAACGCCGTCCGAACAGCGTTCCGCTCATAGTCATTTCCTCGGAATCGATTTGAAAGTTCATCGTTGAGAAGTGCCGGAGACGTCGCGAGTTCGCGGAAATCGCGCGCTGTCGTCCAGCCGAGCGCAAGTGCCGCATTCTCAAAAGAGTCGATCACGTTATCTGAAAGTGGCGACAACCCATTACGGTAATAATCCATCAGCTGATCGAAGGAAAAATCATAGGAGCAAAGTGACAAAAATGCCGTGAAAGTGCGCGCAAATGAGCTTTGTGAAAGAGGTTTTCTCGTATCAACCCATGAGTCGACTCCGTATTCCGCAAGAGTCGTCTCGATAATATTGGGCATCGACGGCTTGTCGCAGAGCGCGATACCGATATCTCTTCGTCGGAATTGTCCTTCTAACAAAAGCTCTCTAATTTTCCCGGCACAGTAGCGCGCTTCCTCGTGTACGTTGATCGCTTCGATAAGCTGGACATCGCGCTTGACATCGGTCGTCGCTTTTACATCATTTCCCTGAGGATTTTTTGTCGTCTTCTCGACAGGCTGTGACGCAGCTTGGGCGATTTGAATACCCGGGAGTTTACGCTTCAAAGTGTCGATCGTCGCACGACCGTGCTGAAAGGCGAGCGCTCCTCGATTGCCGCCGGGGTAGTCTGCTGTTACCGTGAAGGTCATGCCGGAGACGCGCGATGCTAATCCGCGTAGAACCTTCATTTCTTGTGAAGTGAATTGGCGATCTGCTCCGAAACCGACAACCCAGATATGTGTTTTGCCCAGAAAATCCAGCCGTTGCGGCAACGGAGAAGACAGAAGCAGTGAGGCGAGATTTGTCAAGGTGCAGTCGGGGTCGCCTAATCGGCGATCTGCTATTTCTCCTTCCAGTGCGTTTTTCAAAAGGGCGAAATCATGGAGCTTATCAAGCGTCGCTTGATTTTTCGATTCAATCTGGAACAACTCATCCGATGAGATCTCATACCGTTGGAAATCTCCCAGAATCCGGACGAGCTCCGCTGCGTAACGCGGCTGGCCTGCCATCCGCTTGAATGTTTTGAAAGGTATCTCCTGATCGAGAAGAATCTTCTGCGCGAGGATCGCCTTGCCGGCGTTTGACACGGGATCGGGCACGGGAATGCCGGACTCCGAGAAAAGTCTTGTCGCCAATCGGCGAAACGATAATATCTCCGTCAGCATGATGCCGCCGACATGCGTCCTCGTGATGAAATGTCGCTCCATATCGGCCTTCATCGGCTCGGGAACGATCAGGAAAGCGCGCTGATCGGGTTGGAATTCAAGGCGACGTTCCATTCGCTCGAAGACATGATCGACAAGCAAATCATAGTCTTCCGAATAGACGATATCGAAATTACGCGCTGTCATACGTTTTCTCTCATCAATTGAAAACTCGTGCGTCTCCAACCAGTTTAGTCTTCTTCTGCCTGTCGAAAAACTCGAGAAGGGCGATGGCGAATTTGCGTGTCGCTTTGATTTTGTCGCGGAAATCGCCTAGGGTGATCTGTCCCTCCGACTCGATCGTCGTACGGACGACGTTCCACGCCTCATCGACAAGTTGCTTCGGCATCAGTATCTGCGGCGTCAATCGGACAAGTGTTCCTTTGTTGAGGAGCAGCGTGATAATCTGTTCCGCGTTGGCGCGTTTATTGAACTTCTCGAAGAGCTCGTCGGTGCCCGGTGGCGTAAAACCGGCAACGGCGAACAGCGCTTCGATCTCTTCGATGACTTCTTTCTCCGCATCGGACAGCGTTACCTTGAAACCTGCTTTGGCGACGAGGCCTGACACAATATTGAGATAGCCTGCCCGCTCCAGCTGATCGATGACGAGGTCGGAAAGCTGTATGTCGGCGCGCGGGAGCAAACGCGTGCGCAATTCTTCGCGGCGCATGCCGCTCTCGAGTGATCGTTCGCGGTGAAAGCGTTCGAGAATGTCCGTCGCGTCTTCTCCGAGCCTTTCGAGCGTTTTTCTGTGTATGGCGACGCGGTCGTTCAACATGACGATGGTCTCATCCGAGATCAATTGGCGAATGAGCGCATTCCGATCTTCCGCCGTAATTCCTGCGCGGTAACATGCCATGGTAATCGGTGCCAACTGATGTTCGCCCTGCAGAATAGCGAGTGCAAGGCGTTCGGCCTTGTTTTCGCTCGCCATGATGCGGAATTCCGGCTCATTGATCGGTCTCCTGCGGCGTCGTTTAGCAGGGAGAGGATCGACGATGACGCCGCCGCCGATCGTCTCGAGCGGAGAGTAAAAACGGATCACAAACCTGTCTCCGTATTTAACGTAAGCCTCTTCTTCGAGGCGGAGTTGTGCGTGGACGGTCGCTCCGGGATCCACGATATCCGTGTCCAAAAGGATGACGCGTGCAAGTATCTCGCGTGCGCCGTGAAACAAGTGAACGCGCATATTATTTGCGACGGGAAAACGCGTGCCCTGAAGTGCGGTCAATTCAACGTCGATGCGCGTCGTCGCCATCAGACTCTCGGGAAATGCCAAGACGTCGCCGCGCTCGAGATCGGCTTTTTTCAACCCTGCCAGTCCCAATGCGACGCGCTGTCCCGATTTGGCAACTGTCTCCTGTTGCTCGTGGATCTGAATGCTTCGAACACGAGCTTTCTTATCGCCCGGATAAACCTCGACGTGGTCGCCCGTATAAATGGTGCCTTCAATCAGCGTTCCCGTGACGATCGTACCGAAACCGTCGAGAATAAAGACGCGGTCAATCGGTAGCCTGAAAGGGAGGTGATCTCTGTGTGTGCTGATCCGTTCGACTTCGTCAAATAATGTCTGTCGCAATTCTTCGATGCCGTTCCCTGTCGTCGCCGATGTCCGGATCATCGGTGCATCCTCGAGGAAAGAACCTGCGACATGGTCGCGGACGTCCTCTTCGACAAGGTCGATAAAATCCTCTTCCACGAGATCGCATTTTGTCACGACGATAACGCCCCTCTTGATACCGAGCAACGACAAAATGCCGAGATGTTCGCGTGTTTGCGGCATGACGCCTTCATCGGCCGCCACAACAAGAAGCGCGAGATCGATACCGCCCGCACCCGCTAACATGTTGCTGACGAAACGCTCATGGCCCGGGACGTCAATGATGCCTGTTCGCGTCCCGTCGGGATGTTCCAGCCATGTGAAACCGAGCTCAATCGTGATGCCGCGCTCTTTCTCTTCGGCAAGTCGGTCGGGATCGCGTTTCGTCAAAGCGTAAATGAGCGATGATTTCCCGTGATCGACATGTCCTGCCGTTCCGATGATGACATGACTCATAGTTTATCTCCATGTAAAGACGCTCGAGCGCGACAAGTCGGGCAGGTGCAGAGCTCTCGTCATCGAGAGTCCGACTACGACTGGCACTCGGTTTTCATCGCGTGCATCAAGTTGTCGATGAGCAAATCCTCTTCGTCGCATCGAACCGTTCTTAAATCAAAGAATAACCTATCCTGAACGAGGCGACAAATAACGGGTCGTGAGGACGCGCGAAGATTTGCATCAATGACTGACGGCGAAAGAGCACCCTCTTGAAGAGCGGGATCAATCACGCATGCCCACGAGTCGAGATATAATTCCGGCGCCGTCCCTCCGCCCATTACCATGCTGGACGGCTCGACGGTCGCTTGTATGCCATGCGTTTTTAACTTGTCGGCGAAAAGCTCCGTGCGACGTTTCAGTTCCTCGGGCTCGACGAGCGCCATGGAAAGGATCGGTATATGACGACGCGCCATCTCATCGTCAAAATAGAGGCGCAACGTGTGCTCTAAAGCCGCAAGGGCCATTTTGTCACAACGGAATGCTCTGAGAAGCGGATGTGCCCGCATGGGGGAGATATACCGCTCTTTGCCGACGATGATACCTGCTTGCGGACCGCCGAGCAATTTGTCGCCGGAGAAACAGATCACGTCGGCATCGTCCTCGATGGCGGAGGCGACGGTCGGCTCGTCGGTGAGTAAGTCTGCCAACTGTGAAGACAGACAGCCGCTTCCCAAGTCATAGATTAAAGGCAAATCGTGTTTGTGCGCCAAGTCCGCCAGTTCTTTCGTCGAGACGCTCTTCGTAAAGCCGATCAGACGGAAATTACTTGTATGAACTCGCAAAAGGGCGGCAGTCTCGTCGGTCAAAACACGTTCATAATCGTGCAAATGCGTCCGATTCGTTGTCCCGACGCCGCGCAGGACCGCCCGGCTCTCTTCCATGATTTCAGGGATTCTGAATGAACCGCCTATCTCCACGAGTTCGCCGCGCGAGACAATGACTTCTCGGTCGCGCGCCAATGTCGAGAGAACGAGCATAACGCCTGCCGCGTTATTGTTTACGACGATCGCCGCCTCGACGCCGAGCAGCTCGCAGAGCAATTTTTCGACGTGTGTATTTCTGTGGCCGCGTGACTTTTGTTCGAAGTCGTATTCAAGCGAGCTGTAAGTCGATGCGACCTCATAGACAGCATCAGCGACTTTCTTGGAAAAAGGCGCCCTGCCAAGATTCGTATGCAAGATGACACCTGTCGCGTTGATGACGGGACGAATTCCCGGTTTCGCTTCGTGCGCGAGTCTTTCCAACACGCGCTGTGTGAGAAGTTCGCACGTCAAAGGCGTCTCTTCCGTGCTCGGATGACAGGTCGCGCTACGTTCACCTTGATTCAAAAGGGTAGTGCGTGCCTCATCGATGACCGCTCGCGCGGTTTCAATCGTCGGTGTATATCCGAACGTCTCAATCGCCTCGGCGAAACACTCGTCGCCGAGAAACTCATCTATTTTTGGTAAATCGCGAGGATTTGTGATTGTCATATGTATAGACCTCTTTTACGCTGTTGTTCGCGGTCATTCGTCTCCGGAGACAGGCGAACGGCGTTTGCCACTGAGCTGTTTCCCGAAACAGATTTCATGCGTCGTCGGTACTCCAAGAGTCCGCCCCGGTTAACCTCATCATAACAAATATGAGTCGGTCTTTTCAGTGATTGGCGAAGATCTCGATATAGTCATCGCCTTCGACGCGGTAGACGCCTTCCGTATCGTCGTCGGCCATGGTGTCTTCGTCAAAAACAAAGGTGAAGTAAACGGCAGAACCGCATGAGACAGATAATTTGCGCGGGGCGGGAATCATCATCGCCTTCTCATCGCCCAGATCGCGCAAGCGCTTCAAGAAGGAAAGAGCGCCATAGTGTGTGTGAAATGTCGCAACGTATTCCATTGTATGCCTTTTTCTCTCTGTTTCGCATGGTGCGGTCGCCGACGGAAGAGGTGAGAAACCGCCGGCGACCTTGTCACCTGCAACGCGTTTACTTGGTGAACGTAAACTTATATTCGCCGTTCTCTTCAACGACCTCGAATGTATAGCCGTTGTTATTGGCGAATCGACGGATGTTTTCATTGGGCGTCGCATCATCGACGAGTACGACGAAAGGATACTCGCCTTCAGAGATCGCCTTTTTTACGAGGAGTACCGGCTCCGGGCAGGACAGTCCTCTTGTGTCAACTGTTTTCATGCTAGTTTCTCACTTTCTTTGGAGCGCGTGTTACACGCTTGTTGTTAAAGGATTCTGTTCTCTGTCTTTCTGTTCGCTTTGTCGATGAACGGAAAGACAGATCATCGACCAAGAGCAACTTGACGTTTCTTAAGCCTTCTTGGGTTTCTTCGAGTATGCAAAGCCGATAATAAGCATCACGACAATGCAGACGATAGCGGCAATGCGTCCATTTGCTGTGGTTCCGCCTGTTCTTACTCCATCTACAATGCTCACGCCGCCTGAAGCCAAGCCGAAGTTGTGTGCGAACGCCGCGCCGGCGACAAGTCCGATGACGGTGACTGCAGAGTCAGTATTGCCTGTTCCCGCAAGGATGAGTTGACGCATCGGGCACCCACCGAGCAGAACCGATCCAAGCCCGACAATGAGCATGCCGAGGATATTCCAGAGCCACTCGTCGTGAGCGATAGGTTGACCGGCGATGCTGAGCTTGAAGCTCGAATTGATGAGGTTGTATACGAGTGCAACGCCCAAGATCGCGATGTTCCCCCAGAAAAGGTGGAATTCTTTGATCATGAAGACATCGCGGAAACCGCCCGCCATGCAGATGCGTGAGCGTTGACCGATCACGCCGACAGCGAGCGAAAGGATGAGCGCGAGCCAGATGCTGGCATGCATGGAACCGGGCCCCTTCTCAGAGAATGCGAGTAGCGGTGACGCAACCAGCAGCATGATGAAGAGCGGAATTTGCAGCACGGGAACGATCGCGCCCTCAAGGGGGTTCTTCGCATATGTCCTGCCGAGCGAGAAGCCGTTACGCAGGAACAGCGTTCCCATAAAGACTCCGATGACGAAGCCGATGAGGGCGATCCAAGCGTTCAGGTCGCCTGCAGCCATACG